>NZ_BCPO01000039.1:0-25440 GCF_016586105.1 Burkholderia sp. E168m15 | reverse complement strand
CGTGTTTCAGTCCGTCGATCACATCCAGCAACGCCTGCCGCAACGCGATCACATCGACGTTTGCGCCCGGCCTGGCCGCGCCGCGCGCATCGACGGCCTGCGCGTCGGATTCGACCGGCTCCGCCGCGGCCCGCTCGCTGCCCGGCGAATCGAGCCGATTGCGCGCGCCGTTGATCGTGAAGCCCTGCTCGTACAGCAACTCGCGAATCCGCCGGATCAGCAGCACTTCGTGATGCTGGTAATACCGCCGGTTGCCGCGCCGCTTCACCGGCCGCAGCTGAGTGAATTCCTGTTCCCAGTAACGCAGCACATGTGGTTTGACCCCGCATAGTTCGCTGACTTCGCCGATCGTGAAGTAGCGCTTCGCGGGAATCGGAGGCAAGACGACTTTCTCAACCGTGGTGGTCATCGTCGGTTAACCGTCGGTAAGGGTGCGCGGCGGCCGCGCGGGGCGTGGGCGCGCGTATTACTCCGCGCCGTTTTCGACCAGCGCCTTCAACTTCTGGCTCGCGTGGAAGGTTACCACCCGGCGGGCCGCGATCGGAATCGCCTCGCCCGTCTTCGGATTGCGGCCCGGACGCTGCGGCTTGTCGCGCAGCTGGAAATTGCCGAACCCCGACAGCTTGACGCTTTCGCCGTTTTCGAGCGCATCGCGGATCACTTCGAAAAACGCCTCGACCATGTCCTTCGCTTCACGCTTGTTCAGCCCGACGCTGTCGAACAGCAGCTCCGCCAGTTCCGCCTTCGTCAGCGTCGGCGTCTCGGTGGACGCCGGCGCCGACGCGTCGCGGTTCATCGCGCTGCGTTGCGCCGTCAGGAGGGCTTCGAATTCACTCGAGGTCATGTCGTTCATATCTGCCATACAGCGCGTTGAATCAAAACTTACGATGGAAAAAAGCCGCCCGCGAACGGGCGGGCCCTCTCCTTAGCCGCGCAGGCGCGCACCGGCACGAGCCATTCGCTCGACCAGCGTCTGAATCGCCTGATCGACGACCTCGTCCTGCAGCGTGCCAGCCGCGTCCTGCAGCGTCACGCGGAAGGCAAGGCTCTTCTCGTTCGCGGCAAGACCACCGGAAGTATTTGATTTTGCACGAAATTCGTCGAAGAGTACAACCTTCTGAACGAATCGGCAGGCCTCTTCGGCAAGCGCCTTCTTCATTTCGTCGAAAAGTGCCTGAACCTCGACCGCCTGATCGACGACAACGGCGATATCGCGACGGACCGGCGGGAATTTCGACACATCGGTCGGCGCGGGCAGCGTACGGGCAATCAGCGCATCCGCGTCGATTTCGAACATCACCGGCGGGTGCGGCAGCTCGTATTTCTGCATCAGGCGCGGATGCAACTCGCCGATCCAGCCGACCGCGCGGCCATCGACTTCGATCCGTGCGCTGCGGCCCGGATGAAGGGCCGGATGCTCGGCCTTCACGAAACGCGCAACCGCCGGCGCGAGCAGCGCTTCGAGATCGCCCTTCACGTCGAAGAAATCGACCGCGCGGGTCGCCACGCCCCACTGCTCGTCGAGTGCCGGACCGTACGCCAGCGCGCCGACGCGCTTCGGCTGCGCATGACCTTCGACCGCCAGCTCGCCAGCCTTCACCGACGGATCGGCGACGAACACGCGCCCCGATTCGAACACGCGCACGCGATCGGCGCGGCGGTTCAGGTTGTGGCGCAGCACGGCGATCAGGCTGCCGAACAGCGTCGTGCGCATCACCGAAAGCTGGCTCGCGATCGGGTTCAGCAGGCGGATCGGGTTGTCGTTGCCCGCGAAATCGTGCTCCCACTCCGCATCGACGAAGCTGAAGTTGACGGTTTCCGCGTAGTCGCGCGCGGCGAGCGCGTGACGAATATCGTGGATCGAACGCCGCGTCTCGTGGGTCGCGCGCATTTCGCTCGTCGCGACCGGCGGCCGCGCCGGGATCTTCTCGAAACCGTAGATGCGCGCCACTTCCTCGATCAGGTCTTCCTCGATCTCGATGTCGAAGCGGTGCGACGGCGGCGTGACGAGGAACGCGTCGTCTTCACGCTCGAACGGCAGGCCGAGGCGCGTGAAGATGTCCGCGATCTCGTCGGCGTCGATCTTCACGCCGATGATGCGGTTCGCGCGCGACACGCGCATCTTCACCGGCGCGCGCTGCGGCAGGTTCACCGCCTGATCGTCGACCGGACCGGCCTTGCCGCCGCAGATCTCGAGGATCAGCTGCGTGATGCGCTCGACGTGCTCGACGGTCGTCGCGTAATCGACGCCGCGCTCGAAGCGATGGGCCGCATCGGTCGAGAAGTTGTACTTGCGCGCGCGGCCGCGGATGCTGTCCGGCCACCAGAACGCGGCTTCCAGGTAGATGTTGGTCGTATCGAGCGTGACGGCCGTGCTGTCGCCGCCCATGATGCCGGCCAGGCTTTCGACCTGACGGTCGTCCGCGATCACGCCGACCGTTTCGTCGAGTTCGACCGTGTTGCCGTTGAGCAGCTTCAGCGATTCGCCACGCTTGCCCCAGCGCACTTCGATGCCGCCGTGGATCTTGTCGAGATCGAACACGTGCGACGGGCGGCCGAGTTCGAACATCACGTAGTTCGAGATGTCGACGAGCGCGGACACGCTGCGCTGGCCCGAGCGTTCGAGGCGCTCGACCATCCACTGCGGCGTCTTCGCATGCGCGTTCACGCCGCGGATCACGCGACCCGAGAAGCGGCCGCACAGATCGGGCGCGGCAATGCGCACCGGCAGCGTTTCGTCGAGCTCGACGTTCACCGGGCGGATGTCGACCGGCGTCAGCGGTGCGCCGGTGATCGCGGCCGTCTCGCGCGCGATGCCGAACACCGACAGACAGTCGGCCTTGTTCGGCGTCAGCTTGATTTCGAAGATCGTGTCGTCGAGATTGAGGGTCTCGCGGATGTCCTGGCCGACCGGCGTGTCTTCCGGCAGGATCAGCAGCCCGCTGTGATCTTCGGACAACTTCAGCTCGCGCGCCGAGCACAGCATCCCCTGGCTCTCCACGCCGCGCAGCTTCGACAGCTTGATCGCGAACGGCTTGCCGCCCTCTTCCGCCGGCGGCAGTTCCGCGCCCACCAGCGCGACCGGCACCTTGATGCCGGGCGCCACGTTCGGCGCGCCGCAGACGATGTTCAGCGTCGCGCCGGTGCCGGCGTCGACCTGGCAGACATTGAGCTTGTCCGCATCCGGATGCTTGACGACTTCGAGCACGCGGCCCACGACGATCTTCGACGTCGGCGGCGCAGCCTTGCTCAGCGATTCGACTTCGAGCCCCGCCATCGTCAGCGCGTGCGACAGCTCGTCGGTCGTCAGCTGCGGGTCGACAAAGGTTCTCAACCAGGATTCAGGGAATTGCATGGATGTCTACGTTCGAAACAGGTTAGATCGACGCCCGGGCCCCGTCGGAAACGTCCATCGGGGGCGTGCGCGGGCACAGGTCGGCGCGGCGAGCGGCGTTATGCGAACTGGCGCAGGAAACGCAGGTCGTTCTCGAAGAACAGCCGCAGATCCTGGACGCCGTAGCGCAGCATCGTCAAGCGCTCGAGGCCGCTGCCGAACGCGAAACCGATGTAGCGCTCGGGGTCGAGGCCCATGTTGCGGATCACGGTCGGATGCACCTGCCCCGAGCCGGAAATCTCGAGCCACTTGCCGGCGTTCTTGCCTTGCTCGAACATCATGTCGATCTCGGCCGACGGTTCCGTGAACGGGAAATACGACGGACGGAAGCGCACGAGGATGTCGTCGCGCTCGAAGAATTTTTTCAGGAAGTCGGTATAGACGCCCTTGAGGTCGGCGAAGCTGATGTTTTCGTCGATCCACAGTCCCTCGACCTGATTGAACATCGGCGAGTGGGTCGCATCGCTGTCGACGCGATACGTGCGGCCCGGCGCGATCACCTTGATCGGCGGACGGTTCATGCGCGCGTAACGCACCTGCATCGGGCTCGTGTGCGTGCGCAGCAGCAACTGGCGGCCGTCGGCATCCTTGCCTTCGACGTAGAAGGTGTCCTGCATCGAACGCGCCGGATGGTTCTCCGGGCTGTTCAGCGACGTGAAGTTGTACCAGTCGGTCTCGATTTCGGGGCCGTCGGCCACGTCGAAACCGATCGAGCCGAAAATCTGTTCGACACGCTCCCACGTGCGCATCACGGGGTGCAGGCTGCCTGCGCCGGCGCCGCGGCCCGGCAACGTCACGTCGATCGCTTCGGCGGTGAGGCGCTGATTCAGCAGCGCGTCGGCCAGTGCCTGGCGACGGGCGGTGAGCGCGGCTTCAACCTGCTGCTTCGCGACGTTGATGCGTGCGCCTTCGGTCTTGCGTGCTTCGGGATCGAGCTTGCCGAGGCCCTTCAGCAACTCGGTCAGCGCACCCGATTTGCCGAGAAATCGTGCTTTCTCGTTTTCGAGCGTGGTGATGTCGGCAGCCTGTTCGAAGGACTGCTGCGCGTCGGCGACAATCTGGTCCAGATCCATAGATCCCATCATTTCCAACGTCATTCGGTCTTGGCGAGCGAAAGTGCCTCGCCAAACAAAAAAGGGGCTCGGAAGAGCCCCGTTTTCGCTGCAGCGGCCGAGACTACCGGAACCTCGCTGCAACTAACCACGCAGTGCTAATTTCGCAATTAGGCTGCAACGGCGGCTTTCACCTGCTTGACGATCGCAGCAAAAGCAGCCTTGTCGAACACCGCCATGTCGGCCAGCACCTTACGGTCGAGTTCGATCGACGCCTTCTTCAGGCCGTTGATGAACACGCTGTAGGTCATGTCGTGCTGGCGAACTGCCGCGTTGATACGCGTGATCCACAGTGCGCGGAACACACGCTTCTTGTTGCGGCGATCGCGGTACGCGTACTGACCAGCGCGCATCACCGCCTGCTTGGCGATGCGGTAGACGTTATTGCGGCGGCCGCGATAACCCTTGGCCAGGTTGATGATCTTCTTGTGGCGGGCCCGTGCGGTTACCCCACGTTTGACTCGAGGCATGTTTCTCTCCTTGGAGTATCAGTTGAGGGGTTACGCGAACGGGAGCATCGCGCGGACGGAGTTCAGATCGGAATCATGAACTGCCGTTGCGCCGCGCAGATGGCGCTTGTTCTTCGTGGTTTTCTTGGTCAGGATGTGACGCTTGAAGGCTTGACCGCGCTTGACGGTACCGCCCGGACGCACCACGAAGCGCTTTGCAGCGCTCTTCTTGGTCTTCATCTTAGGCATGACGAACAACTCCAGTTTATTAGATGGCGATGGGTGTGCGGTTGGCTTACGCCCTTGACCCGCCCTTCGAAACCCAGTCCACTTGTGTACGGCGAACCGCTTGCGCAGCCGCCGTCATCGTTGGCGCGCCGCCCTGACCGGGCAACGCGCCGAACCACTGTCGAACCTGCGCGCGATGCGCGCGGGCCCGTTACTTCTTTTTCTTCGGCGAGAGCACCATGATCATCTGGCGCCCTTCCATCTTCGGCATCTGCTCGACCTGGCCGACTTCCTCGAGATCCGTGCGCAGACGCTCGAGCATCCGCATACCGATTTCCTGGTGAGCCATTTCACGGCCGCGGAAACGCAACGTGATCTTCGTCTTGTCGCCCTCTTCGAGGAAGCGCACGAGATTGCGGAGCTTGACGTTGTAATCCCCGTCATCGGTACCCGGACGGAACTTGACTTCCTTGACCTGGATGACCTTCTGCTTCAGCTTCGCTTCGTGCTGCTTCTTCGACTCCTGGTACTTGAACTTGCCGTAATCCATCAGACGGCAAACCGGCGGCACCGCTTGCGGCGCGATCTCCACCAGGTCAACATCCAGTTCTTCCGATTTACGGAAAGCGTCAGCGAGTTTTACGATACCGAGCGGTTCGTTCTCGATCCCGACCAGGCGCACTTCCGGCGCAGTGATTTCACCGTTGATGCGGTGCGACGACTTATCAGTAGCGATGTTACGTTTCCTCTAAAAATTAAAAAAACGAGCCGCGCTGCCAGGGCGGTTACTTGAACGAGCGCAGGTCTTCCTGCAGACGCTCAACGAAGGCTTCGACCGGCATTACGCCAAGATCGACGCCGCCACGGGCACGCACGGCTACCGTTTGCGCATCACGCTCCTTATCGCCCACGACGAGGAGATAAGGCACCTTTTCCAGCGTGTGCTCGCGTATTTTATAGCTAATCTTCTCGTTGCGCAAATCGGCCGCCACTCTAACCCCTTGTTTTTGCAACGTTTGGGTCAGAGACTGCGCATATTCGGCCTGACTTTCGGCGATATTGAGCACAATTGCCTGGTACGGCGCGAGCCAAACCGGCATTGCACCAGCATGGTGCTCGATCAAAATGCCGAGGAATCGCTCCATCGAACCGACGATCGCGCGGTGCAGCATCACCGGCCGGCGGCGGCTGTTGTCTTCCGCGACGTACTCCGCACCCAGGCGCTCCGGCAACACCATGTCGAGCTGCAGCGTGCCGCACTGCCACGAGCGGCCGAGCGCATCCTTGATGTGGTACTCGATCTTCGGACCGTAGAACGCGCCCTCACCCGGCAACTCTTCCCACGTAAGGCCGCAGGCCGTCAGTGCATCGCGCAAACCCTGCTCGGCACGATCCCACGTCTCGTCCGTACCCGCACGCTGGTCGGGACGCAGCGACAGCTTGATGTCGATGTGATCGAAACCGAAGTCCTTGTACACGCTCATGGCCAGCGTGTTGAACGCGATCGATTCCGAGATGAACTGGTCTTCCGTACAGAAGATGTGCGCATCGTCCTGTACGAAGCCGCGCACGCGCATCAGGCCGTGCAGCGCGCCCGATGCCTCGTTGCGGTGGCACGAGCCGAATTCCGCGTAACGCAGCGGCAGGTCGCGATACGAGCGCAGGCCGTGCTTGAACACCTGGACGTGGCCCGGGCAGTTCATCGGCTTGATCGCGTAGTCGCGCTTCTCCGACTCTGTCGTGAACATGTTCTCGCGATAGTTCTGCCAGTGGCCCGACGCTTCCCACAGCGAGCGGTCCATGATCATCGGCGTCTTGATCTCGAGATAACCGGCTTCGTTGACGCGGCGGCGCATGTACTGCTCGACCTGCTGCCACAGCGCCCAGCCCTTCGGATGCCAGAACACCATGCCCGGCGACTCTTCCTGCATGTGGAACAGGTCGAGCTGCTTGCCCAGCTTGCGGTGGTCGCGCTTTTCCGCTTCCTCGAGCATGTGCAGATACTGATCCTGGTCTTCCTTCTTCGTCCAGGCCGTGCCGTAGATACGCTGCAGCTGCTCGTTCTTCGAATCGCCGCGCCAGTACGCACCCGCGACCTTCATCAGCTTGAAGACCTTCAGCTTGCCGGTGGACGGCACGTGCGGGCCGCGGCACAGATCGGTGAAGCCGCCGTGCGAGTACAGCTTGATTTCGTCGCTTTGCGGAATCGATTCGATGATCTCCGCCTTGTACTTCTCGCCGATGCTGCGGAAGTAACCGGCCGCTTCGTCACGCGACACGACACGGCGCGTGACCGGCTCGTCCTTCTTCGCGAGTTCCTGCATGCGCTTTTCGATCTTTTCCAGATCTTCCGGCGTAAACGGGCGGTTGTACGAGAAGTCGTAATAGAAACCGTTGTCGATCACCGGGCCGATCGTCACCTGCGCGTCCGGATACAGCTCCTTCACCGCATACGCGAGCAAGTGGGCGGTCGAGTGGCGGATGATGTCGAGGCCGTCGGCATCCTTGTCCGTGACGATCGCGAGCGACGCGTCGCGGTCGATCACCGTCGACGTATCAACGAGCTCGCCATCGAGCTTGCCACCAAGCGCAGCCTTCGCAAGGCCGGGACCGATCGAGGCCGCAACCTCGGCAACTGTCACCGGATGCTCGTATTGTCGAACTGAGCCGTCAGGCAAGCGTATCGAAACCATAGCAATCTCCGTGATGCCGACAGTGGGCGGCAGACCAGGTACGCGAGATCGAACTCACGCGTCAAAAAATTCGCGACAAAAAAAATGCGGCCCCGCTTTCGAGGGGCCGCATTCGATACTTCACTCAAACTGAAAGGGCGAAAACGTTCCTCGACTAGCGTCGCTCCGAAGTGGTTTCGGTCAACGTTCGCGGTGTCATAACCGTATTCGCCTTGTTCGCGTTGAGTTGTGTACTGCACTGAACACCCGGAGGCCGGGCATTCTCAATTCGTTGGTAGGCTCGATTGGATTCGAACCAACGACCCCCACCATGTCAAGGTGGTGCTCTAACCAACTGAGCTACGAGCCTAGAGAAGCTAAGATTATATGGAGCGGCTACCGACTTGGCAAGTGTTTTATGCGGTCGCAGCAAAACGATGCCGTTCCAACCCCATCACGATTTCCGCCCTGCCCGCACGACGCCCTGCACCTCGCCGAGCAGCGTGCACGCGCGCTGCACCTGCGCCGAATTCGATACCTCGACCGTGAACTGCATGAATGCCGCATTGCGGCGACTCTGCGTCTTCACGCCCACGACATTGATCTTTTCGCGTGCGAACACTTCGGAGATATCGCGCAGCAACCCTTGCCGGTCGCTCGCCTCGATCATCAGGTCGACCGGATACACGGACGCGCCGCGCCCGCCCAGCACGTCGGCCGACCAGGTCGTCTGCAGCACGCGCTCCGGCGCGCGCTCGACCATCCGGCGAAACGTCGGGCAGTCGCTGCGATGAATCGACATTCCCTTGCCGCGCGTGACGAAACCGCTGATCGGATCAGGCGGCGCCGGACGGCAGCAGCGCGCCAACTGCGTCAGCAGCGCGTCGACGCCCACCACCAGCACGCCGGTCGACGCGCCGTGCGCGACGCTCGCGCCGCTGCTGCGCTTCTCGAAATCGGCCGGCGCCTCGGGCGCCGGTTCCGGCGGCGGCGCATCGGACAGCGCGTGCTCGACGTTGCGCAGGCTGAACTCGTCCTTGCCGACGACCGAGAACAACTCCTCGGGCGACTTGAAGCCGAGCTTCGCGGCGAGGTTGTCCAGGTTGACCGACGTCTTGCCCTCGCGCTGCAGCGTCTTTTCGACGAGCGCGCGCCCGTGCGCGACGTTTTCTTCCTGCTCGATCGAGTTGAACCACGCACGCACCTTCTGCCGCGCACGCGAACTCTTCAGGTAACCGAGCTGCAGGTTCAGCCAGTCGCGCGACGGCCCGCCTTCCTTCACCGCGACGATCTCGACCGTCTGGCCGTTCGCCAGCGACGTGTTCAGCGGCACCATCACGCCGTCGACGCGCGCGCCACGGCAGCGATGGCCGAGCTCGCTGTGCAGGTGATACGCGAAATCGACCGGCGTCGCGCCCTGCGGCAGCGCGATCACGCGCGCCTGCGGCGTCAGCACGTAGATGTGGTCGTCGTCGAGCGACGTCTCGCGCAATTGCGCCCACGCCTGGTCGCCCGACACTTCGGTGCCGTCCTCGACGTCGTCCTTCCACGCGAGCAACTGGCGCAGCCACGCGATCTTCTCGTCGTACTTGTCGCTCGCGGAGAACTGGCCGCCGTAGCCGCGCGCGCCGGCCTCCTTGTAACGCCAGTGCGCGGCGACGCCGTACTCGGCGAAACGATGCATCTCCTGCGTGCGGATCTGCACTTCGAACGCACGGCCGTCGTCGCCGATCACGACCGTATGCAGCGACTTGTAGCCGTTCGGCTTCGGCCGCGAGATGTAGTCGTCGAATTCCTTCGGCACCGGCTGCCACAGGTGATGCACGATGCCCAGCACCGCGTAGCAATCCTTGATGTCGGGCACGATCACGCGAAACGCGCGCACGTCGTACAGCTCGGAGAAGTCGAGCTCCTTGCCGCGCATCTTGCGCCAGATGCTGTAGATATGCTTCGGCCGGCCGCTCACGTCGGCCTGGATGTGCGCTTGCGCGAGCTCGTGCTGCAGCCGCGCGATCGCCTGCGTGACGTACGCCTCGCGCTCGATGCGCTTCTCGTCGAGCAGCTTCGCGATCCGCTTGTAGGTGACGGGATCCTCGAAGCGGAACGCGAGATCCTCGAGCTCCCACTTCAGTTGCCAGATGCCGAGACGGTTCGCGAGCGGCGCATAGATCTCGAGCGTCTCGCGCGCGACGTCGGGCGGCGGATCGAGCTTCGCGGCCGCGTAGTAGCGCAGCGACTGCAACCGCGACGCGAGCCGGATCAGCACCACGCGGATGTCCTGCGCGAAGGCGAGCAGCATCTTGCGCAGCGCCTCGATCTGCGTGCGCCGCTCTTCCGCCGCGTCGCGCCCGAAGTCGGGCTTCGCGGCGTTCTGCGCGGCGCGCAGGCTGACGGTGCCGAGCCGCAACAGCTTGCGCACGTCGGACACGAGCCGCGCGACTTCGTCGCCGAAACGCTCGGTCAGCTCGCGCTCGGGGTCGCTCAGGTGCGGCGTCAGCACGAACAGCGCGGCGGCCTGCATCGCGGACGGATCGACGTTCAGCGTACGCATGATCGCCGCCGTGCCCGCCGAGTGATCGGCGAGCAACTCGCCGGACGACAGGCGCGCGTCGCCGGCCCGCTCGCGCACGAACGCGAGCACGTCGTCGAACGACGGCGCCGCGACGGGAGAGGCGGAAACGGATTCGGTCATTGCACGGCCTGCCGGAATACGGTCATCGTCGGATAACGCTCAGCTCCGCTGCGCGGCGACGACCACGATCTCGACGAGCAGCGCCGGATCGGCGAGCTTCGCCTCGACGGTGGCGCGCGGCGGCGTGTTGCCCGGTGCGACCCATGCGTCCCACTCCGCATTCATGCCTTCGAAGTTCGCGAGATCCGAGATGTAGATCTGCACCGACAGCAGATGCGCCTTGTCGCTGTTCGCTTCGGCGAGCAGGCGGTCGATGTGGCCGAGCACTTCGCGCGTCTGGCCGCGGATGTCCTGCGTGGTGTCTTCGGCGATCTGGCCGGCCAGATACACGGTACCGTTGTGGATCGCGGTTTCGGAGAGACGGGCCCCGACGTGGTGACGAATGACTGCCATGAAAATGTTCCGGTCGTGATGGGTAAGGAATCGGGCGGTGGCACGGCCCGCGTGCCGCCGAACCGCATATTATGACGCGTTTATGCGTCGCCTTCGACGAAAAACCGCCGTGCGAGCGCAATCTGGTCGGCGCTGACGAAGGCCGGCGCGTGGCCCGCCCCCGGAATCTCGACCTGCGTCACGTGCCGCCCGCGACGGACCATTTCGGCCGCCGTCTCGCGCGACAGCAAGTCGGACGTCTCGCCGCGCACGACGAGGAGCGTCGCATCGGTCGTCTCGATCGCGCGCCATAGCGCGGCCTCGCCAAGCGCGGCCAGTTCGGGCGTCGTCGCCTTGAACGGCTCGGCGATGCGCGGATCGTAGCGCATCGTCCAGCCGCCTTCGGGCAGTTCGTGCAGCAGCGGCCCGTTGATCTCGCGCCACTCGTCGGCACTCAGCGCACCGAACGGCAGCGACAGCGACGTCAGGTAGTCGATCCCCTCCTGCTCGGTCGCAAAGCGCGGCTGCACGCCGAGGTACTCGCCGATGCGCGTCAACGAATCGGGCTCGATGCGCGGGCCGACGTCGTTGACGATCATCCGGCGCAGCGGCGAACCGGGCAGCCCGGCGAGCGCCATGCCGATCAGGCCGCCCATCGACGTACCGAACCAGTCGACCGATTCGACGTCGAGCCGTGCGATCAGCGTCACCATGTCGGCCACGTACTGCGGAATCGCATAGTGCCGCGGATCGGCCAGCCGGTCCGATTGGCCGCGCCCGACGACATCGGGGCAAACGACGCGATACGTATCGGACAGCGCGGCGGCAAGCCGGTCGAAATCGCGCCCGGAGCGGGTCAGGCCGTGCACGCAGACGAGCACGCGCGGATTCGCGGGATCGCCCCACTCGGTATAGGCGACGTGATGAAGGCCGGCCGCGCTCGCACACTGCACGCGCCGCTGGCGGGGAACCGGGGGATTCGCTGGGGTCGTTGGCATCGTTGGCATCCTGTCGAACGGGGGGCGACGCGCGGGACAACGCTTGCGGCGCCCGATGCAAACGATTGTAAACCGCTTCGGAATGACGGGGCGCCACGTGCCCCGGCCCACCACCCGAGACGGGTTCAATCGTGGCGACGCCACGCGTCCCGCAACTGCTCGCGCAGGAAATCGACGAATGTCCGCACCCGCAACGGCACATGGCGAGCGCCGGGATAAACGGCATGCAACGGCGCGGCGGATGCCTCGAAGGCCGGCAGCACGCGCACGAGCCGGCCGGCGTCGAGATCGGCGCCGACGTCCCAGATCGACTTCAACGCAATGCCCGCGCCTTCGAGCGCCAGCGTGCGCGCCGCGCCGCCGTCGTTGGTCAGCAGCGCGGCCGTCACCTCGACCGCCACGCCGCCTTGCGCGCCATCGAACCGCCATTCGGCACGCGGCTGGTCGCCCATCACGATGCATCGATGCGCACGCAGCTCGGCCGGATGGGCCGGCCAGCCGTGCGCCGCGAGATAGCCCGGCGACGCGCACAGCACGCGGTGATTCGGCGCCAGCTCGCGCGCGATCATCGTCGAATCGGCAAGATTGCCGATCCGCACGGCGACGTCGATGTCGGCTGCGAGCAAATCGACGACCGCATCGGTCAGCATCAACTGCACGGTCAATTGCGGATGCCGCTGCTGAAATGCCGCGACGAGCGGCGCGATTCGCAGGCGGCCGAGTTCGCCGGGCGCCGTCACGCGCAGCACGCCGCTGACCGTGCCGCGGCGGTCGCGCATCAGCGTTTCCGCATGCTCGACTTCGGCCAGGATGCGCAGCACCTGCGCGTGAAACTGCGCGCCGTCGTCGGTGAGCGTCTGCTGCCGCGTCGTCCGGTGCAGCAGGCGCACGCCGAGCCGCGACTCGAGATGCGCGAGCCGCTTGCTGACGACCGACAACGACAGGTCGAGCTCGCGCGCCGCCGCCGACAGGCTGCCGGCCGACACGATCCGCGCGAAGGTATCGAGCGCGGGGAAATCGTCGATCAGCGTCATGGCGCCCGCCTCACCCAAACCTTTCCTTTTTTCGAAGAATCCATTCGCTTCTTGCCCGTATTTGCATTCAGAACGGAAACCTACCATACCTGTTCCGCGTCGTCGCATGACGCTCTTCACAGGACCCTTGCAACCATGTCGATCCGCCTTCGTTCAGCCGCCCGCCCTGTCGCGCACGCCTTCGCGGCAGCCGCTTGCGTCGTGGCGCTCTGGCCCGCCGCCGCCCGTGCCGCCGATCTCGTCGCACCGCACAGCCTGACCGTCGCGGCAGGCTTGCCGGCCGCGCAGGCCCGCGCGCAAATCCTGGCCGCGCGCCGCTACGGCAGCTTCTGGAATACCGGCGACCCCGCGCTCGCCCGCGCGGCGCTCGCCGACGACTTCACCGACCGCACGCTGCCGCCTGGCCGCGAACAGGGCCTGCCGGGGCCGCTCGCGGCGTCCAGCACGATGCGCGGCGCGATCCCGGACCTGCGCTGCGACATCGAACAGATGATCGTCGCCGGCGACCGGGTCGTCGTGCACCTGCATTTCCGCGGGCATTTCACCGGGGCGTTCAACGGAACGGCCGGGCACGGGCAGGCAATTGACTTCATCGCGACCGATATCTACCGGATCGACCACGGCCGGATCGCGGAAAACTGGCATATCGAGGACAACCTGACGCTGATGCGTCAGCTCGGGCTCGTCGGCTGACGGAGGGGACGATGACTCACGGTAACGACACGCCCGCGACGCCTCTGCCGCGTCGCACCTTCCTGGCCCAGGCCGGCGCCGGGCTCGCGGCCGGCGTCGCGCTGGCCGCAGGCACGTCCGTGCGTGCCGCCGCCGCGATGGTGCCGGCGCCCGCGATACCGGGCGCCACGCCGTTCTGGCCGGACGGCGCGCGGCTCGTGATCTCGATCTCGATGCAGTTCGAGGCGGGCGGCCAGCCCCCCACGGGCGCGGACAGCCCGTTTCCGGCCGTCGCATTCCCGCCGTCGGTGCCGGCCGATCTCGCCTCGGCCACCTGGTTCGCGTATGGCTACCGGGAAGGGATTCCGCGCCTGCTCGACCTGTGGGACCGGCACGGCGTGAAAGTGACGTCGCACATGATCGGGGAAGCCGCGCGCCGGCACCCCGAACTGGCGCGCGAGATCGTGTCGCGCGGCCACGAAGCCGCCGCGCACGGCCCGACGTGGCGCGCCCAATTCGCGATGAGCCGCGACGACGAGCGCCGCTTCCTGACCGACGCGCGCGACATGGTCGAAGCGGCGACCGGCCAGCGTCCGACCGGCTACAACTGCAACTGGCTGCGGCGCGGGCCGCAGACGTTGTCGCTGCTGCAGGAACTCGGCTACACGTATCACATCGACGACGTCAGTCGCGACGAACCGTTCATCGAGACCGTCGACGGTCGCGATTTCGTGGTGGTCCCGTACACGCTGCGCAACAACGACATCCTGCTGATCGAAGGCCGCCACTACTCGCCGACGATGTTCGTCGAGCAGATCAAGCTCGATTTCGACCAGCTGTACGCGGAAGCCGGGCAGCGGCGCAGACTGATGTCGATCAGTGCGCACGACCGGATCAGCGGCACGCCGCAGATGGTCCGCGCGTGGGACACCTTCCTGCACTACGCTCGATCACACCCGGGGGTCGTTTTCATGCGCAAGGACGACATTGCGCGCTTCGCGCTGCACAGCCCGTCGACGCTGCGCGAGACCGAAACGATCTGACCGGATTCCGTTCAACTCACCACCCAGGAGAGACTTTCATGGACGATCTGCTCCACGGAAAGACAGTACTCGTCGTCGGCGGCAGCTCCGGTATCGGCGCCGCCACCGCAGCAGCATTCGCGCGGCGCGGCGCGCGGGTGACGATCGCTTCGCGCGATCCACGCCGGTTCGACATCGACGCCCTGCCGGGCGCGCACGTGCGGACCGAAACGCTCGACATCACCGATACGGCGGATGTCGATGCGTTCTGCGCACGCGCCGGCCGGTTCGACCACGTCGTGATTTCTGCCGCGAAGACGGCCACGGGCGCGGTCCGTGCGCTGCCGCTCGCCGACGCGCAGGCAGCGATGGACAGCAAGTTCTGGGGCGCCTACCGCATCGCCCGCGCGATCGATATCGCGCCCGGCGGCTCGCTGACGTTCGTGTCGGGCTACCTCAGCGTGCGGCCGAGCGCGTCGTCGGTCCTGCAAGGCGCGATCAACGCGGCGCTCGAGGCGCTCGCCCGCGGGCTGGCGCTCGAGCTGGCGCCGGTGCGCGTGAATACCGTATCGCCCGGCCTGATCGCGACGCCGCTGTGGGACAAGCTCGCGCCCGACGCACGTGACGCGATGTACGCCGGCGCCGCCCAGCGGCTTCCCGCACGCAGGGTCGGCCAACCGGAGGATGTCGCGAATGCGATCCTGTATCTGGCGGCCACGCCTTATGCAACCGGTTCGACGGTCCTGATCGACGGCGGCGGTGCGATTGCGTGACGCATGCGCGTGATGACAAAACGCCCCGCGCTCCGTCAGGAACGCGGGGCGTCGAGAATGACGCACCAGAGTAGTGCTCAGGCCACGGCGCTGACGTCGAGCGGTGCGCCCGTCTTCGCCTGGATCTCGTCGGCGCTCACGCCGTCGGCCAGTTCGAGCACCTTCAACCCGGCCGGCGTCACTTCGATCACGCCGAGATCGGTGATGATCAGGTCGACCACGCCGACACCCGTGAGCGGCAAGTTGCATTCTTCGAGGATCTTGTGCTGGTCGCCCTTTGCGACATGCTCCATCAGCACGACGACACGCCCCACCCCCGCGACGAGGTCCATCGCGCCGCCCATCCCCTTGATCATCTTGCCCGGGATCATCCAGTTCGCGAGGTCGCCCTGCTTGCTGACCTGCATCGCGCCGAGGATCGCGAGGTTGATGTGGCCGCCGCGGATCATCGCGAACGAATCGGCCGACGAGAAGATCGACGAACCGGGCAGCGTCGTGACGGTCTGCTTGCCGGCGTTGATCAGATCGGCGTCGACTTCGTCCTCGGTCGGCGACGGACCGATGCCGAGCAGGCCGTTCTCCGACTGCAGCCACACCTCGACGCCTTCCGGCACGTGGTTCGCGACGAGCGTCGGCAGGCCGATGCCGAGGTTCACGTAGAAGCCGTCCTGCAATTCCTTCGCCGCGCGCGCGGCCATCTGGTCACGATTCCAGGCCATGTCAGTCTCCTTTCGCGCGTACGACGCGTTGTTCGATGCGTTTTTCGGGCGTCGCGTTCAGCACGATGCGCTGCACGAAGATCCCCGGCGTATGGACCTGATCCGGATCGAGCGCACCGTTCTCGACGATCTCCTCGACTTCGACCACGGTGATCTTGCCGGCCATCGCGCACATCGGGTTGAAGTTGCGCGCGGTGCGGCGGTAGATCAGGTTGCCGGACTTGTCGGCCTTCCACGCCTTGACGAGCGCGACGTCGGCCGTCAGCGACGGCTCGAGCACGTAGTGGCGATCGCCGAACTGGCGCGTTTCCTTGCCTTCCGCGATCACGGTGCCGTAGCCGGTATTCGTGAAGAACGCGGGGATGCCCGCGCCGCCCGCGCGCAGCTTTTCGGCGAGCGTGCCCTGCGGCGTGAATTCGAGCTCGAGTTCGCCGGCCAGGTACTGGCGCTCGAACTCCTTGTTCTCGCCAACGTACGACGAGATCATCTTCTTGATCTGGCGCGTTTCCAGCAGCAGGCCGAGGCCGAAACCGTCGACGCCCGCGTTGTTGCTGATGCAGGTGATGCCCTTGACGGCCGAATCGCGCAACGCCGCGATCAGCGCCTCGGGAATCCCGCACAGGCCGAAGCCGCCCACCGCGAAGGTCTGTCCGTCACGGACGATCCCCTCCAGCGCGGCAGCCGCGCTTGGATAGACTTTGTTCATCTGTTGTCCCTTCCTCTATGGAAACCAGCAAAACCGGTTCACGCGCCACGTGGCGCAAGCCCGCCGCACCATTCTATGCATGCGCGGCAATGCCTGCGTCGAAGCACGCTGTTTTTATGTCGCGACACACCGCCGCGAGATGCCTGAAAGGGTACGATGCGGCGCGGATGCGGCACAATACGCAAAAATACATAAGCATTTCCCTCCGCCTGCCTGCGCCATGCCCGATCTCGATTACCAGACCGCCTTCCACCTCGCGCCGCTCGGCCTCGTGCTGTCGCGCGACCGCGTGATCGAGGACTGCAACGACGCGCTCGCGTCGATCTTCCGCTGCGCGTGGGCCGACCTGATCGGGAAATCGTACGCGGTGCTCTACCCGTCGACGGACGAATTCCAGCGAATCGGCGAGCGCATCGCACGCGTGATGGTCGCGAACGGCGTCTACTCGGATGACAGAATCATGAAGCGCGCGGACGGCGAACTGTTCTGGTGCCACGTGACGGGCCGCGCGCTCGACCGCACCGCGCCGCTCGCGGCGGGCGTCTGGACCTTCGAGGATTTGAGCGCGACGCGCCGCGTCGCGGTCGAGCTGACCCCGCGCGAGCGCGAGATCGCCGCCCAGCTCGCGACTGGCAAGACCAGCAAGCAGATCGGGCGCGTACTCGACATCAGTTCGCGCACGGTCGACATCTACCGCGCCCGGCTGATGCGCAAATACGGGACGAACAATACGCCGGAGCTGCTGCAGCGCCTGCTCGGGCAGTGAGCGCGCATTGCGTCGCAGCGCTCGAATGACGATCGGCCGCACGCGGCGGCCGACCGGGGGAAACAACGGGCACGGCGCGCCACCGGCGACCCGGTGCCGGCCTGCCGGTATGCACGCTCAGCCGACTTTCGCCGCGAGCGCGCGCTCGATCGTGTCGCGCAGCAGGGGCGGCAGCGGCACCGACTTGCCGAGCGCGTAGTCGACCCACACGCAGCGCGCGTTACCGCGTGCGTAGACATGCTGCGGATCGTCCGCGCGCGTGAGCTCGAACCCGGTATCGAAACTGCTTCGGCCGGGCTTCGCGGCCGACATCCTCGCGATCACGTCGCCCGGATAGTGCAACTGCTTGAGGAATTCCATCGACGCGGTGACGATGACGGGCCCCTGCCCCTCCCCGTTGCCGCCCGCAATGCCGAGCTGCTCGAACCACGAGATCCGCGCCTGCTCCATGTAGCGGAAATAGACCGTGTTGTTCACATGGCCGAACGCGTCCATGTCGCCCCAGCGGATCGGCATCGACATCTCAAAAACGGGGGAGTAATCGCTTGTTGCGCTCATTGCAGTCTTCTTTGTTGCTGAATGTCACCCGCTCAGGCGAGGCCGAAGCCGTCGTCCGCGGAGATGATCGAGCCATTGATGAACTGCGACTCGTCGGCCGCGAGCAGCAACAACAGCCCGTCGAGATCCTGCGGCTTGCCGACACGCCGGCGCGGCAGAATCGACTGCAGCTTCTGGCCCTGCTCGGTTTCCCACAGGTAATGATTGATTTCGGTATCGATATAGCCCGGGCAGATCGCGTTCACGTTGATCCCGTGACGGCCCCACTCCAGCGCCATCGCGCGCGTCATCTGCACGACCGCGGCCTTGCTCATCGCGTACAGCCCGATTTGCGGGAACACGCGCAGCCCGGCCACCGACGCGATGTTGATGATCCGGCACGGCGGCTTGCCGCTGCCGCCGCCGTTCGCGCGCATGATCATCCGCTTCGCGACTTCCTGCGCGACGAAAAATGCGCCGCGCGTGTTCGTATCGAACACGAACTCGAAATCCGCCGGCGTCACGTCGACGAGCTTCTGCATCGTCGACACACCCGAATTGTTCACGAGGATATCAATCGTGCCGGCTTCCGTCTCCGCATGCGCGACGGCCGCCTTGATGCTCTGGACATCGGTCACGTCGAGCGACACGACGTGCGCGGCGCCACCCGCCGCCTCGATCTCCGCGCGCAGCTCCTTCAGGCGCTCGACGCGGCGGCTCGCGAGCACGACCTTCGCGCCGGCTTGCGACAGTACCTGCGCAAAACGCTGCCCGAGGCCGCTCGACGCGCCCGTCACCAGCGCAACCTTGCCTTCCAGATTGATCGATCGACCCATTTGACCATCCCCTTTCGATGTCGTTTCGCCGGCCCCGGCGGCACAGCCCGGGCGGCATTACCCTAGCACAAAAAATAGAACGATCGTGCTAATCTACCCGCATGTTGTTGCGGCAAGCGTTTCGTTTCGCAGACAATACGCTCCCGAATAAAAGCATTCTAACGGTTAGAGGAACGCCAATGACCCCCGCAAGCCTCATCGAGCAATACGGCCCGCGCGAATCGATGGAATACGACGTCGTGATCGTCGGCGGCGGCCCCGCCGGGCTGTCGGCGGCGATCCGGCTCAAGCAGCTGGCCGCCGAGAAAGGCACCGAGATCGGCGTGTGCGTGCTCGAGAAGGGTTCCGAGATCGGCGCGCACATCCTGTCGGGCGCGGTGATGGACCCGCGCGCGATCACCGAGCTGTTTCCCGACTGGAAGGAGCGCGGCGCGCCGCTCGACGTCGAGGTGACGGAAGACCGCTTCCTGTTCCTGTCCGAGAAGAGCGCGGTGACCACGCCGAACTGGGCGCTGCCGGACAACTTCAAGAATCACGGCAACTACGTGATCTCGCTGGGCAACGTCACGCGCTGGCTTGGAGCACAGGCCGAGGCGCTGGGCGTCGAGATCTTCCCCGGCTTCCCCGCCGCGGAAATTCTTTACAACGACGACGGCTCGGTCAAAGGCGTCGCCACCGGCAACATGGGCGTGGGCAAGGACGGCGAGCCGACCGAGAACTTCCAGCTTGGCATGGAGCTGCATGCGAAGTACACGCTGTTCGCCGAAGGCTGCCGCGGCCATCTGGGCCGCCAGCTGATCTCGAAGTTCAAGCTCGACGCGAACGCCGATCCGCAGGCGTACGGGATCGGCATCAAGGAACTGTGGGAAATCGACCCGGCCAAGCACAAGCCGGGCCTCGTGATCCACACGGCCGGCTGGCCGCTGAAGTCCGACACGTACGGCGGCTCGTTCCTGTATCACATGGACAACAACCAGGTCGTGGTCGGCTTCGTGGTGGGCCTGGGCTATACGAACCCGTACCTGTCACCGTTCGAGGAATTCCAGCGCTACAAGACGCATCCGTCGATCCGCGCGTTCCTCGAAGGCGGCAAGCGCGTGTCGTACGGCGCGCGCGCGATCACGGCCGGCGGCCTGCTGTCGCTGCCGAAGACGGTGTTCCCGGGCGGCGCGCTGATCGGCGACGACGCGGGCTTCCTGAACGCGTCGCGGATCAAGGGCAGCCACGCGGCGATCAAGACCGGCATGCTGGCCGCCGACGCCGCATTCGACGCGGTGCAGGCCGGCCGCCAGTCGGATGAACTCAATGCGTACCCGGATGCGTTCAAGCAATCGTGGCTGTACACGGAGCTGTACCGCGCGCGCAACTTCAAGCAGTGGATGGCCAAGGGCCTTTACCTCGGCACACTGATGGTGGGGCTCGAGCAGAAGGTGATGGGCGGCAACGTGCCGTGGACGCTGCATCACCAGCACGCGGACCACGAGATGCTGAAGCCGGCGTCGCAGTGCGAGCCGATCGCGTATCCGAAGCCGGACGGCAAGCTGACGTTCGACCGGCTGTCGTCGGTGTTCATCTCGAACACGAACCACGAGGAGAACCAGCCGGCGCACCTGACGCTGAAGGACGCGAGCGTGCCGGTGAACGTGAACCTGCGCACGTACGCGGGGCCGGAGGCGCGCTTCTGCCCGGCGGCAGTGTACGAGTTCGTGAAGAACGACGACGGCGGCGAGCGCCTCGTGATCAACGCGCAGAACTGCGTGCACTGCAAGACCTGCGACATCAAGGACCCGACGCAGAACATCGTGTGGGTCACGCCCGAAGGCGGCGGCGGGCCGAATTATCCGAACATGTAACCTGCCGGAACGCGCCGCCACGAGCGGCGCGTTTTGCGTCGGTCACTGCGAACCGCCATAAACGAAGCGGGGCGCTGCATCACGCAGCGCCCCGCTTGCATTCATCGCTCCACTGCCGAGGCGACACAGGGCGCCCCGCCCGCCTCTATCAGGTCGCGCTGCCGGCGATCTTCGGCGTCGACGTCTCGACGTCGCCGCACTGCGCGCGATGGCGCAGCGCATGATCGATCAGCACCAGCGCGAGCATCGATTCGGCGATCGGCGTCGCACGAATGCCGACGCACGGATCGTGGCGACCGAAGGTTTCGACCGTCGCCTCGTCGCCGCTCTTCGTGATCGAGCGGCGCGGCGTGCGGATGCTCGACGTCGGCTTGATCGCGATCGACACGGTGATGTCCTGCCCCGTCGAAATCCCGCCGAGCACGCCGCCCGCGTGGTTGCCGACGAAGCCGGCCGGCGTCAGTTCGTCGCCATGCACCGAGCCGCGCTGCGCGACGCTGTCGAAGCCCGCGCCGATCTCGACGCCCTTCACCGCGTTGATGCTCATCATCGCCTTCGCGATATCGGCATCGAGCCGGTCGAATACCGGTTCGCCCCAGCCGACCGGCACGCCCGATGCGACGACGTCGATGCGCGCGCCGATCGAATCGCCATCCTTGCGCAGCGCATCCATGTACGCTTCGAGCTCCGGCACGACCGCCGCGTTCGGCGAGAAGAACGGGTTCTCGTGCACGTGCGACCAGTCGACGAACGGCACGTCGATTTCGCCGAGGCCGCTCATGTAGCCGCGCACCTCGACCCCGAAGCGCTCGCGCAGCCACTTCTTCGCGACCGCGCCGGCGCCGACGATCGGCGCGGTCAGGCGCGCGGACGAGCGACCGCCGCCGCGGTAGTCGCGGATGCCGTATTTCTGCCAGTAGGTGTAGTCGGCGTGGCCGGGACGGAACGTCTCGACGATGTTGCCGTAGTCCTTGCTGCGCTGGTCGGTGTTGCGGATCAGCAGCGCGATCGGCGTGCCGGTCGTCACGCCTTCGAACACGCCCGACAGGATCTCGACCTCGTCGGCCTCCTGCCGTTGCGTCACGTGCCGCGACGTGCCCGGCTTGCGGCGATCGAGTTCGATCTGGATATCGGCTTCGGTCAGCCCCATCCCCGGCGGGCAGCCGTCGATCACGCAGCCGATCGCGGGACCGTGCGATTCGCCGAAGGTCGTGACAGTGAAAAGCGTGCCGAGGGTATTGCCGGACATGATGGAACCGCCCAAAGAGAAATGGGCAAACCGATGCGCTGCCGGGCCGCAGGCAGGTCGATCGTTTGCCGGTCGAGAAAAAGAGGTAAACCGCTATTATGCCAGCCGTCCCGGGCCCGCGGGCCGCGTGAACCGTTCAGACCACACGGGCCGGCGCGGATAAGGGCAGAGGCAACGCGGTACGGCGATCGCAGGCCCTCGGCGTTACGCGCGGGAGCCGCCGAACCGCGGCCCCCATCCCGGCCCGGTGTGCGGATCGATCATTCCGCGCCGGGCTCGGCGCCCGCCTACTTCCGCGCGCCGCGCAGTTCGGTCACCGCCGCCTGCAACGCCTCGGGCGTCGCCACCGATGCCGGAATCGGCTCGCCGACCGCCAGCGTCAGCCGGCTCATCACGCCGCGCTTGATCGGCCGTGGCATCCGCGCATCGGAATGCCGCGAAAAATAGCTGCCCCACAGCCCGCGCAGCGCCATCGGGATCACCGGCGCCGGCGTGCGGCTCAGGATCTCGGTGATACCGTGGTGGAACGTGTTGATGTCGCCCGTCTTCGTCAGCTTGCCCTCGGGGAAGATACACACGAGCTCGCCGTCCTTCAGCGCGGCCTCGCAGAGGTCGTACGCACGCGCGAGCATCGCGGGGTCCTCGTGGCGCGGTGCGATCGGGATCGCCTTCGCATGCCGGAATACCCAGCTCGCGAAACGCGTCTTGAAGATCCGGTGATCCATCACGAACCGAATCGGACGCGGGCTCGCGGCGGCCAGCACGAGCGCATCGACGTAGCTGACGTGATTGCACACGAGCACTGCCGCCCCTTCCGCCGGAATCCGCTCCGCGTGCACGAGGCGAATCCGGTAGAAGGTATGCACGAGCACCCACGCGACGAAGCGCAGCAGGAACTCGGGCACGAGCAGGTAGATATACGTCGCGACCACGACGTTCAATAGCGCGGTGACGAGGAACAGCCCCGGGATGTCGACCCCGGCCTTGGTCAGCCCCATCGCCATCACGGCCGACAGGATCATGAACAGCGCGTTCAGGATGTTGTTCGCGGCGATGATCCGTGCGCGGTGCGTCGGCGCGCTGCGGCTCTGGATCAGCGCGTACAGCGGCACGCTGTAGAAGCCGCCGAACATCGCGAGCAGGAACAGGTCGGCGAGGATGCGCCAGTGGCGCGCACCGGCCAGGAATTCGCCGACCGACAGCAGATGGCCGGGCGACGGCAGCGCATGGCTCGCGAAATACAGCTCGATCGCGAACACGCTGATGCCGATCGAGCCGAGCGGCACGAGGCCGATCTCGACGCGCCGCTGCGACAGCCGCTCGCACAGCAGCGAGCCGAGGCCGATGCCGACCGAGAACGTCGCGAGCAGGATCGTGACGACGTCGGGGCTCGCGGACAGCACGTCCTTCGCGAAATTGAAGAACGACGTGAGGAAGGTCGCGCCGACGAACCACAGCCACGAAATGCCGAGCAGGCTCAGGAACACCGTGCGGTTCTGGCGCGCGAGGCCGAGGTTGCGCCAGGTTTCGCTGACCGGGTTCCAGTTGATCACGAGGTCGGGCTGCGGCGCGGGTGTCGGCGGCACGCGCTGCGCGACGAGCCGCCCGGCCAGCGCGATGACGACGACACTCACCGCAAGCACGCGCTCGCCGCTGCCTTCGATGCCGGCCGCCGCGCCGCCGATGATCGTGCCGATCAGGATCGCGATGAACGTGCCCATCTCGACGAGCCCGTTGCCGCCGACCAGCTCATGTTCGCCGAGATGCTGCGGCAGGTACGAATACTTGACGGGCCCGAACAGCGTCGAGTGCATCCCCATCATGAACGTGCACAGATACAGCAGCGTTGCGCTGTGCGTGACGAAGCCGGCCGCGCCGACCAGCATCAGCACGATCTCGAACGATTTCACGAAGCGCGTGAGGGTCGCCTTGTCGTATTTGTCGGCGATCTGGCCGGAGGTGGCCGAGAACAGCACGAACGGCAGGATGAAGATCGCGGAAATCAGGAACGCGGCCGTTTTCGCATCGACGCCGGAGAACCGCGCGGTGTGATACGTGACGAGCGACGTGAAACCGATCTTGAAGACGTTGTCGTTCAGCGCGCCGAGGAACTGGGTCGTGAAGAACGGCGCGAAGCGGCGCTCGCGCAGCAGGTCGAACTGCGATGCGTGGGCGCGACGTTCGTCGCGCCGCCCCGAAGTGGCTTGCGTGTGATCGCTCATGCGGAATACGCGCGCATCGTCTGGGCGATGCTGCGCGGGCCTCGTGTTGTCGTTGAAAAAACGGCGGCGCAGGACATGCCTGCGCCGCCGCGTGCCGGATGGCGGCGCCCATGCATCGACGTGCCGGGCGCGGCGCGATTCACGGCTTGTGCGCTTCGGCTTCCGATTCCGGCCAGTCGCGGATGTACGCCTTCAGCATCCGGTTCTCGAAGCTCTGCGCCTCGACGACCGTCTTCGCGACGTCGTAGAACGAAATGACGCCCATCAGCACCTTCTTGTCGAGCACCGGCATGTAGCGTGCGTGACGCTCGAGCATCATCCGGCGCACTTCGTTGACGTCCGTTTCCGGCGTGCACGTGAGCGGCTCGTCCATCACCTTGCGCACCTGCACGTCGCCGATCGCGCCGCCGTTCACGTGCAGGCGCAGGATGATCTCGCGAAACGTCAGCATCCCGACGAGATCGCCGTATTCCATCACGACGAGCGAACCGATGTCGTGTTCGGCCATCGTATCGACCGCTTCGCGCAGCGGCTTATCGGGCGTCACCGTAAACAGCGTGTTGCCCTTCACTTTCAGAATATCGCTGACGCGCATCGTAGTCCCCTCATGCTTGAATACAAAATCTCTTTCGATCCTATCGGAAAGCCTGTCAAAAGGAAAGCACGGGCCGGCGCGGCGGCCCGCCACCGCTTGCGGACACGGGCCGCCGGCCGCACAATGGCCCCATGAACAGCGGCCCGAGGAGACGGCCATGGCGCATACGCATACGGAGCAATTCGCCAGCTTCGCTGACTTCTACCCGTATTACCTGAACGAGCACCAGAACCTGACGTCGCGGCGGCTGCACTTCATCGGCTCGCTCGGCGTGATCGGCTGCGTCGCGATGGCGGTCGCGACCGGCCACTGGCTGTGGCTGCCGGCGGCGGTCGTCTGCGGCTACGGGTTCGCGTGGGTCGGACACTTCTTCTTCGAGAAGAACCGCCCGGCCACGTTCCGGCACCCGATCTACAGCCTGATGGGCGACTGGGTGATGTTCAAGGACATCTGCACCGGCAAGATCCCGCTGTAGCCGCCGGGCCCGCCTTCAGGCAGGCCGCGGCGGCTGCGCGTGCGCGTCGGCCACGCCCGGCGCC
>NZ_BCPO01000038.1:0-2072 GCF_016586105.1 Burkholderia sp. E168m15 | reverse complement strand
CGCGGCGATCAGCGATGCGAGCGTCACGTCGAACCGGTCGTTCGACAGCACGTCGAGCAGCGCAGCCCCGTCGACGTGGCTGCGGCGCCGCTGGAGTTGGTAGGTCAGCTCGGTGCGATCGATCACCAGCACGTCGAACAGTTGCGCGAGCGTCAGCTGCTCCGGGTTCGCGAGCAGGATATAGCGCGGCGTGGTCTCCCCGCCGCCGTCGAGCCGCGCGACCCATTCCCGCTCCTCCATCGTCGTCAGCAACCGCTGCGCGGTTTCCATGTCGCAGCGCAGCATCGTCGCGAGCCGCAGCGCCGTGTAGCCGCGCTTGCCGGCCGCACGCGCTTCGGCGAGCCGCGCGAGCAGCTCGAGCGCGTCGAGCAGGTCGCTGCCCGGATAGTGGATGCGGTGGAACTGGCCGACGCGAATCGCCGGCAGCGCCGACGCCACCATCGCGCCCAGCAGCGCGATGAACCAGCTCAAATACACCCACAGCAGGAACACCGGCAGCGCCGCGAACGCGCCGTACACGGCCGTATAGGTCGGAATGCGCCGCACGTAGTAGCCGAAGCCGCGCTTCGCGAGCTCGAACGCGATGGCCGCGAACAGCCCGCCGATCACCGCGTCGCGCCATGCGACCGTGCAGTTCGGCAGGTACACGTACAGCAGCGTGAACGCGAGCACCGTCAACGGCAGCGATGCGAGCGCGAGCAGCCACTCCACCATCGACGTGGACGGCCCCGCGCCGGTGAACGCGAGCGACTGCGTGAACAGGTACGACGAGATCGACAGGCTCACGCCGAACAGCAAGGGCCCGAGCGTGATCAGCGCCCAGTACGCGAGCACGCGCTGCGCGAACGGCCGCGGCTTGCGTACGCGCCAGATCAGGTTGAACGCCGATTCGATCGTCATCATGGTCATCACCGACGTGACGACGAGCACGATCAGGCCCGCCGTGGTCAGCCCCTTGGCCTTCGACGCGAACTGGTTCAGGTACTTGAAGATCTGGATGTTGAACTGCGCGGGCATCAGGTGATCCGCGAGGAACCCCTGCAGCGAGATCTGGAACGACGCGAACATCGGGAACGCCGTGAACAGCGCGAACGCGACCGTCAGGAGCGGCACGAGCGCCAGCAGCGTCGTGAAGGTCAGGCTGCCCGCCACTTGCGGGATGCGATCCTCGGCGCTGCGCCGGGCCGCGAACTGCGCGAGGCGCTTGATGGTGACGAGATCCACGCTCAACTTCGGCAAACGGCTTCTCCTTCTCGATGCTGCGCGCGTCACGGCGCGCCGCCGCCGCGCAGCGCGACGGCTTCAGCCCCTATAATAGCCGCTCGATTCCAGCAGGGGCCGACTGCACCGGGCACGCGCGCGGCCGCACGCGGCTCCGTCGTCCATGAAAGACATCCTCGTCCTCTATTACAGCCGTCACGGCGCCACGCGCGATCTCGCGCTCGCGATCGCGAACGGTATCGACAGCGTGCCGGGCATGCAGGCCCGCATCCGCACCGTGCCGCCCGTGTCGGCCGTCTGCGAAGCCACCGCCCCCGACATCCCGGCCGACGGTCCGCCCTACGCGGAACTGCGCGACCTCGAGGAATGCGCGGGCCTCGCGCTCGGTTCGCCGACCCGCTTCGGCAACATGGCCGCGTCGCTCAAGTATTTCCTCGACGGCACGACGCCGCAATGGCTGTCGGGCGCGCTCACCGGCAAGCCGGCGAGCGTGTTCACGTCGACGGGCAGCCTGCACGGCGGCCAGGAGTCGACGCTGCTGTCGATGATGCTGCCGCTGCTGCATCACGGGATGATGATCGTCGGAATCCCGTACACCGAATCCGCCCTGAGCACGACGCGTACCGGCGGCACGCCGTACGGCGCGTCGCACGTCGCGCAGCACGACCGCTCGGCGCCCGTCGGGCTGTCGGCGGACGAGAAGGCGCTCGCGGCCGCGCTCGGCGTACGGCTCGCACGCGCCGCCGCGGCCCTCGCCAGCGCCCAGGCCGCCGAGGCGGCATGAACGCCCCCGCCCGCCCCGCCATCGCGGCCCGGCCGCGCTACGCGCTGGCCGCCGCCGCGTGTCTCGT
>NZ_BCPO01000037.1:0-68053 GCF_016586105.1 Burkholderia sp. E168m15 | reverse complement strand
GGCATGTCCGATCGCGGGCTGTCCGCGACGCTCGGCTGGTGCGAGACCGCGCTTGCCGTCGGCTTCTTCGTGGCGGCGCTGGCTTACGTCGCGCCGTTCAAGCGCGCGGCGAAAAAACCGCGCGCCACGTCCTGACCCTTACGCGACAAGGTGATGATGTCCTCCGAAGCTTTCGTTTCCGCGTGCCGCGACGCGATCGGCGCCGATCACGTTCTGACCGATCCGCACGATACCGAACCGTTCCTGACCGACTGGCGCCGCCGCTACAAGGGCGCGGCGTGCGCGGTGCTGAGGCCCGCGAACACGGCGGAAGTCGCCGCGCTCGTGAAGCTCGCCAACGCGCACGGCGTCGCGCTCGTGCCGCAGGGCGGCAACACGGGCCTCGCCGGCGGCGCGACGCCCGATGCGAGCGGCAGCCAGGCCGTGCTGAGCCTGGCGCGCCTGAACCGCGTACGCGCGCTCGATCCGCACAACAACACGATCACCGTCGAAGCCGGCGTGATCCTCGCCGACGTGCAGGCGCGCGCCCGCGAAGGCGGCCGGCTGTTCGCGCTGAGCCTCGCGGCGGAAGGCAGCTGCACGATCGGCGGCAACCTGTCGACCAATGCGGGCGGCACCGCGGTGCTGCGCTACGGCAACGCGCGGGAGCTGTGCCTCGGGCTCGAGGTCGTGACGCCGCAGGGCGAGATCTGGGACGGGCTGCGCGGACTGCGCAAGGACAACACCGGCTACGACCTGCGCGACCTGTTCATCGGCGCCGAAGGCACGCTCGGGATCATCACGGCGGCCGTGATGAAGCTGCATCCGCTGCCGGCCGCGCAGGTCACAGCGCTGGCCGCGCTCGAATCGCCGCACGCGGCGCTCGATTTCCTCGCGCTCGCGCAGCGCGCGGCCGGGCCGCTGCTGACCGGCTTCGAGCTGATGTCGGATTTCTGCATGCAGCTGGTGGGCAAGCACTATCCGCAACTGCGCTATCCGTTCGCGCAGACGCATGCGCAAACGGTGCTGCTGGAGCTGTCCGACAACGAAAGCGAAGCGCATGCGCGCGCACTGTTCGAGAAGCTGATGGAAGACGCGTTCGAGGCCGGGCTCGTGGTCGACGCGGTAGTCGCGGAGAACCTCGCGCAATCGCGCGCGTTCTGGGACCTGCGCGAGCACATCCCGCTCGCGCAGGCCGACGAAGGGCTCAACATCAAGCACGACATCGCGGTGCCGATCTCGTCGATCGCACGCTTCATCGACGAGACCGACGCGGCGATCCAGCAGGCCGCGCCGGGCGCGCGCATGGTCACGTTCGGCCACCTCGGCGACGGCAACCTGCACTACAACGTGCAGACGCCCGAAGGTGGCGATCCGAAGGCGTTCCTCGCGGAATTCCAGAAGCCGATCAACCGGATCGTCTACGACAACGTGCACCGCCATCACGGCACGATCAGCGCGGAGCACGGCATCGGCCAGTTGAAGATCGACGACGCGCAACGCTACAAGTCGCCGGTCGAAACCACGCTGATGCGCACGCTGAAGACCGCGCTCGACCCGCGCGGCCTGATGAATCCCGGCAAGGTCCTGCGCTGACGCCGCCTACTCAGGAGCCAAGCCCGTGAAAGTCCGCGTCCTGTCCGACCTGCATCTCGAAAACAACCTGCCCGACGCGATCCCGCATGCCGATGCGGATCTCGTCGTGCTGGCCGGCGACATCCACAATCACGCGGAAGGCCTGCGCTGGGCCGCCGAGACGTTCGACCCGGCGGTGCCGGTGGTCTACGTGCCGGGCAACCACGAGTACTACGACGGGGAATTCGGCGCGCTGGAGACGGCGATGCGCGACGCGGCGCATGCGCTCGACAACGTGCATTACCTGAACAACGGCGTCTACGTCGATCCCGCTCAACGCTTCCGCGTGCTGGGCACGACGCTCTGGGCCGATTTTTCGCTGTTCGGCCGGGACGAAGCCAGCGTCGCGCGTGCGATCGACGCCGCGCTGCGGGTGATGCTCGATTTCAAGGGACTGATCCAGGTGACGTGGCCGCACGACGCGACATTGCGTACGGCAGCGGGGGCGCCGGAACGGGATTTCGCGCCGGCCGACGCCATTGCGCTCCATCTGCAAGGCCGTGCATGGCTGGAAACGCAACTGGCGGCGCCGTTCGCGGGCAAGACGATCGTCGTCACCCATCATGCGCCGCACCGGCGCTCGCTGGCGGAACGCTATGCGGAGGATCTGGCGTCGGCGGGGTTCGTCACGGACATGGCGGCACTGGTGCGACCGCCGGTGGATCTGTGGCTGCACGGCCACACGCATACGTCATTCGACTACGTGGCGGACGGCGGCACGCGCGTGGTGTGCAATCCGCGCGGCTACCTTCACCGGCGCACCGGCGAATGGGAAAACCCCGCGTTCGCGTGGGACAAGGTCGTCGTGCTCGGCTGAGCGCCGGCCCGGGCGACCGCGTGGCGCGGCCTTGCCCGTCTGAAGCGTGACGGCGGGATCAGCGGCCGGGGCGGCGCGGCTCGCGCACGCGGACCGGCACGGGCTTCATCTGCGCCTTCGCCTTCATCGCACGCAGCAGGTCGCGGGTCGCCGCCGCGGCGGCAGCCGCGCCCAGCAGGACGCCAAGGCCGATCATCAGGTGCGTATCCATCGCTACTCCGGTGTGGTGTATCTCGTTAATTCCAACAGTATCAAACTGTCTGACACACGTTCGTAAAAAAATGTTGCGTGAAGGACAAATCTCGTCAGATGGCGGCCGACCGCGCGGTCATGTCGCACGCGTGTACTGTTCGAGCGCCGCTTCGTCGGCTTCGAGCGTGAGCGGCAGCTCTTCGCGCAGGAAATCGACCCAGGTCCGGATTTTCGCGTCGAGGTACTGGCGCGACGGATACAGCGCATAGATGTTCATCACGTGCGACCGGTACTCGGGCATCACGCGCACGATGTGCCCGCTGCGCAGCCAGCCGATCGCCGAATAGAGCGGCAGCCCGCCTACCCCCATTCCCTCCCGCACGGCCACCGCGAGCGCCTCCGCGACGTTCACGCGGAACGGCGGCGCCGTGATCGGCACGACCTCGTCGCCGTTCGGCCCCGCCAGCGCCCACTCGTCGAAGTGAAAGCCCGGCGCGACCATCCCGAGGCACACGTGCTGTGCGAGATCGGCCGGCCGCTGCGGCACGCCGTGCGACTCGACATAACCCGGCGATGCGCACACGACGCTGTAGCTCTCGCCGAGCCGCTGCGACACGAGCCCCGAATCGGGCAGATCGCGGCCGACGACGATCGCGACGTCGTAGCCCTCGTCGAGCAGGTCGGGCATCCGCTGCGCGAGCGTCAGCTCGACGTGCACGTCCGGATAGCGCTCGCGATAGCGCGCGATGGCCGGCACCAGATAGTGCTGGCCGAGGCTCGTGAAGCAATGGACCTTCAGCTTGCCGGACGGACGCGCGTGCGCGTCGCCCGCCTCGGCTTCGGCCTGGTCGACGTAAGCGAGGATCTGTTCGCAGCGCTGCAGATAGCGCTCGCCCGCTTCGGTCAGTGCGATCCGGCGCGTCGTGCGGTTCAGGAGACGCGTGCGCAGGTGGGCCTCGAGATCCGAGACCGCGCGCGACGCGTAGGCGGTGGTCGAATTCATCTGCTGGGCGGCCGCGGTAAAGCTTCCCGCGTCCACCACGCGGACGAATACCCGCATGTTTTGTAGCGTATCCATCCCATTACCCGTTTGAATCCGGAGGGATTGTTGCACAGGGTCCAACAAATATTATCTCAGGATTCGTAAAAATGACTTGCACCGTTGTCCGTTTATTCAGGAATCACTGAAAAATATAATCGCCTCCGACTCATCTATATCCGAAAGGGAGAAAATCGTGCAGTCTCCGGCGACAAAAGGGACGCTCGCACTGGCGGTTCTTGCAGTCTCATTAATAATGGCCGGTTGCGCGAGCATGGGCGACAACAAAACCCAGTCCACTCGCATAGAAGCGAACGCACTCGACGCCGGCGCGGCCATCCGCGCGGCCGACCGAGACGCGGGCTGGCCCGCCGCCGACTGGTGGCGCGCGTACCGTGATCCCCAGCTCGATGCATGGATCGCCGCCGCCCAGGCCGGCAACCCGACCCTCGCGGCCGCCGAGGCCCGCGTGCGCGAAGCGCAGGCGATGGCGCGCGTCGCCCGCTCGGCCGAACTGCCGCAGATCAACGGCAACCTGTCGCTGATGCGCCAGCACTGGCCGGACAACGTGTACTACGGCCCGGGGCCGCTCGCGAACGCCGACACCTGGAACAATACCGGCTCGCTCGGCCTGTCGTACCACCTCGATCTGTGGGGCAAGGACAAGAACGCGACCGAGCGGGCGCTCGACACCGCGCATGCGACCGCCGCCGACGCGCGCGCGGCCAAGCTCGAACTCGAAGTCAACGTGGTGCGCGCGTATGTCGGCATGTCGATGAACTACGCGCTGCTGGACCTCGCGCACGAGACGTTCGAACGCCAGCGCTCGCTCGCCGATCTCGCCCGCAAGCGGCTGCAGGCCGGCCTCGGCACGCAGCTCGACGTAAGCCAGGCGGAATCGACGCTGCCCGACTACGAGCGCCAGATCGACAGCTACGAAGAGGCGATCCAGCTCGCGCGCCACCAGCTCGCCGCACTGGCCGGCAAGGGCCCGGGCGCCGGCGACACCATCAAGCGGCCGCAGCTTGCGCTCGATGCGCCGGCCGGCCTGCCGTCGGCGATGCCGGCCGACCTGCTCGGCCGCCGCCCCGACGTCGTCGCGGCGCGCTGGACGGTCGACGCGCAGGCGCGCGGCATCGACGTCGCGAAGGCGTCGTTCTACCCGAACATCGACCTGCTCGCGACGGTCGGCGGCTTCGGCGTGACCGCGCCGTTCACCGACTTCCTGCGCGCGATGAACGGCGGCTGGACGGCCGGCCCCGCGCTGTCGCTGCCGATCTTCGAAGGCGGTCGGCTGCGGGCGCAGCTCGGCGCCGCGAACGCCGGCTACGACCAGGCGGTCGAGCGCTACAACCAGACGATCGTCGGCGCGCTCAAGGACATCGCCGACCAGGTCGTGCGAATCCGCTCGCTCGATACGCAGAAGAAGGACGCCGCGCGCTCGGTGGCGGCCAACAATCGCAGCTATCAACTGTCGCGCGAAGGCTTCCGCCGCGGGCTGACCGATTACGTGAACGTGCTGGTCGCGCAACAGCAACTGCTGCGCGCGCAGGAGACGGCCGCCCGCATCGACGCGGAACGCCTCGCCGCGCACGCGCAGTTGATGGCCGCGCTCGGGGGTGGGGTCGAGACGGGTACCGATGTGCCGAAGGACGAAGCCGCCGCCGCGGTTGCCGCGCCCGCCGCCGCATCGGGCACGAAGCCCGCGGCAGCCGTCGCCCGGCCCGCGGAAGTCGCTACCACCGGCGCGTCCGGCGTGCCGGCCGCACGGTAACGCGGAGCGTCGCCATGTCAGCCTCCTCCCCCGCTTCAACGCCCGCCGGCGGCCCGTTCGCGGCCTGGTATGCCGCATTCGGCGACTGGGCTCGCACCGACGGCGCCGCGTGGCTCTATCTGTTCAAGGCGCTGCTCGCCGCGTTCATCGCGACCGGCGTGTCGATGCGGCTCGACCTGCCCGCGCCAAAAACGGCGATGACGACGGTGTTCATCGTGATGCAGCCGCAAAGCGGCGCGGTGCTCGCGAAAAGCTTCTATCGCGTCGCCGGCACGATCTTCGGATTGATCGCGACGCTCACCTTCGTCGGGCTGTTCCCGCAGCAGCCGCAGCTGTTCCTGCTGGCGGTCGCGCTGTGGGTCGCCCTGTGCACGGCCGGCGCCGCGCGCAACCGCAACTTCCGCAGCTACGGCTTCCTGCTGGCCGGCTACACGACCGCGCTGATCGGGCTGCCTGCGTCGCAACACCCGGACGGTGCGTTCATGAGCGCAATGACGCGCGTGGCCGAAATCATGGTCGGGATCGTGTCGGCCGGCGTGGTCAGCGCCCTCGTGTTTCCGCGGACCACCGGCGAGCAGATGCGCACGACGGTGCGCAAGCGCTTCGGCAGCTTCGTCGACTACGTCGCGGCGGCGCTGTCGGGCCAGCTCGACCGCGCGCATATCGAAACCATCCACACGCGCTTCGTCGCCGACGTGGTCGGGTTCGAGGCCGCGCGCAGCATGGCCGTGTTCGAGGACCCGGACACGCGGATGCGCAGCGGCCGCCTTGCGCGGCTGAACAGCGAGTTCATGAGCGCGTCGAGCCGCTTCCATGCGCTGCACCAATTGATGAACCGGCTGCATGCGGCCGGCGCGCAGGCCGCGATCGACGCGATCGAGCCGTACTTTCGCGAGATCGCCCCGCTGCTGCTGACGCCAGCCGGCGAACCGGTACGCACGTCGGCCGATGCCGGCCACGCGGCCACGCAACTGCTCGCGTGGCGCGACGCGCTGCCGCGCCGCATCCGCGCGACGCGCGCGGCGCTCGAAACGCAGCCGGACTTTCCGCTGCTCGACTTCGATACAGCCGCCGAACTGCTGTACCGCTTCATCACCGACCTGCACGAATACGCGGCCACCTACGCGTCGCTGTCGAGCGCGACGCACGAACGCGAACGCTGGATCGAGCGCTACGAGCCGCGCACCAATGCGACGGCGATGGTGATCGCGGCGATTCGCACCGCGACCGTGATCCTCGTGCTCGGCTGGTTCTGGATCGAGACCGCGTGGCCGAGCGGCGTGACGATGACGCTGACTGCGGCAGCCACCTGCGCGCTCGCGTCGTCGACGCCGCGCCCCACCGCAATGTCCGCGCAGATGGGCATGGGCACGGCGCTCGCCGTCTGCACGGGCTTCCTGCTGACGTTCGGCATCTATCCGCACATCGACGGCTTCCCGCTGCTGTGCGTCGCGCTGGCGCCGCTGCTCGCGATCGGCATCTTCATGACGCTGAAGCCGAAGCTCGCCGGCTACGGGATGGGCTACCTGATCTTCTTCAGCTTCCTCGCCGGCCCGGACAACATCACGCACTACGATCCGACCAGCTTCATGAACGATTCGCTCGCGCTCGTGCTGGCGATGCTGGCGTCGGCGATCGCGTTCGCGGTGCTGTTCCCGCCGACCGCGCCGTGGCACAAGAAGCGGCTGTTCGCGGACTTGCGCCACCAGGCCGTCGCGGCCGGCCACGCGCGGCTCGCGGGTTTGCGCACGCGCTTCGAAAGCGGCGCGCGCGACCTGATGTACCAGGCGCACACGCTGTCGGCCGACCAGCCCGACGTGCAGCGCGACGCGCTGCGCTGGATGTTCGCGGTGCTCGAAACCGGTAACGCGACGATCGACCTGCGTCACGAGCTCGCGACGCTGCCGGCCGACCCGCGCTATGCGCCGGCGATGCCGTGGCGGCGCGCGATCGACACGATGCGCACCGCGCTGTCGGCATTGTTCACCCGGCCGAGCGCCGCGCGTTTCGACGCGACGCTCGCCGCGACCAATGCGGCGATCGACGCGACCCGGCAAACGCTCGATGCGGTCGAGCCGTCGCGCGACGAGCGCCACCGGCTGCAGCGCATCCTGAGCCACCTGCATTTCGTGCGGACCGCGCTGCTCGACCCGGAATCGCCGCTCGAGCCGCTCAACCGCAACCGCCCCGTGCATCCCCAACCAGGAGCCTCGTCATGATGCCGCGTGAAATCGCCATTCTCGATGCCTACATGCCGACGGTGGTGCTGATGTTCGTCCTCGGCGCGATCGCGACCTGGGCTGTCGACCGCCTGCTCGCCTATACGGGCCTCTACCGTCTCGTCTGGCACCCGTCGCTGTTCCGGGCCTGCCTTCTCGTCTGCATTTGCGGCGGACTGAGTCTTGCCGTTTACCGTTGATTCCGAACCATCATGATTCTCAGAAAACTCTTCGGCTTCGTCGCGACCGCCATCATCCTTCTCGTCGCGATCCTGATCGGGCGCTCGCTGTGGGTGCACTACATGGACGATCCGTGGACGCGCGACGGGCGCGTGCGCGCCGAGATCGTCAACGTCGCGCCGGACGTGTCGGGCGCGATCGTCGAGCTGCCCGTGCATGACAACCAGCTCGTGAAAAAAGGCGACCTGATCATGCAGATCGACCCGTCGCACTACCAGATCGCGGTCGAGCAGGCGCAGGCGGCGGTGGCCGCCCGCCGCGCGGAACTGCAGATGCGCCGCGACGACGCGGCCCGCCGCGCGGACCTCGATGCGCTCGTCGTGTCGAAGGAAAACCGCGAAAATGCCGCGCACAGCGCATCGAGTGCCGACGCGCAGTATCAGCAGGCGCTCGCCGCGCTCGACGCCGCGAAGCTCAACCTCGAGCGCACGCGCGTCGTCGCGCCGGTCGACGGCTACATCACGAACCTGCAGACCTTCAAGGGCAACTACGCGGTGGCCGGCCAGGCAAAGCTCGCGATCGTCGACAGCCACTCGTTCTGGGTCTACGGCTACTTCGAGGAAACCAAGCTGCCGCGCGTGAAGATCGGCGCACCGGCCGAAATGCGGCTGATGAGCGGCGGCGTGATGAAGGGCCACGTGGAAAGCATCTCGCGCGGTATCTACGATCGCGACAACCCGCAAAGCCGCGACCTCGTCGCCGACGTGAACCCGACCTTCAACTGGGTGCGCCTCGCGCAGCGCGTGCCGGTACGCATCAAGATCGACGAAGTGCCGGCCGACGTGGTGCTGTCGGCGGGCACGACCTGCACGGTCATCATCGATCCCGACAAGCAGAAGAAGTCGTAATCGCCGGGGCGTGCCGCACGCTCAGTGCGCGATGCGGAAACGCCCGACCAGCGCCTTCAGCGCCTGAGCCTGCTCGTCGAGCGCGTTCGCGGCAGCCGCCGCCTGCTCGACGAGCGCCGCGTTCTGCTGGGTGCCGGCATCCATCTGTGTGACCGCGCGGCCGATCTCGTCGATCCCCGCGCTCTGCTCGTCCGACGCCGCCGAAATCTCGCCGATGATGTCGGTCACGCGCTTGACCGCGCGCACCACGTCGCCCATCGTGCGGCCCGCGTCGTGCGCGAGCGCCGCGCCGTTCGCCACGCGCTCGACCGACGCGCCGATCAATTCCCGAATCTCCTTGGCCGCGGTCGCCGAGCGCTGCGCGAGCAATCGCACCTCGCCGGCGACCACCGAGAAGCCGCGCCCCTGCTCACCGGCGCGCGCGGCCTCGACTGCCGCGTTCAACGCGAGAATATTGGTCTGGAACGCGATCCCCTCGATCGTGCCGATGATGTCGCGAATGTTCTTCGCGCTGTCGTCGATCTCGCTCATCGTCGCGACCACCCGGCCGACGACTTCCCCGCCCGTCTCCGCGACCGCCGACGCATTGGCCGCGAGCGTGCTCGCCTGCCGCGCGTTCTCGGCGTTCTGCCGCACGGTCGACGTGAGTTGCTCCATGCTGGCCGCGGTGCGCTCGAGTGCGACGGCCTGCTGCTCGGTGCGCCGCGACAGGTCGAGATTGCCGGTGGAGATTTCGCCGGACGCGGCCGCGATGGCCTCGGCGCTCACCGCGATCTCGCCCACGGTGGCCGCGAGCCCAGTCTGCATCTCGGCCAGCGCGCGCACCATGCTGTCGCGGTCGTGGCGGGCGAGCGTGATCGGCCGCGTCAGGTCGCCGCGCGCGATATCCGCGGCAATCTCCTTCGCGAGCGCGGGCTCGCCGCCGAGCTGCGACGCGAGGCGCCGCACGACGCGCTCGGCAATCACGACGGCCAGCACGATCAGCGCGGCCGTCATCGCCGCGATCATCGCGAACGACGACGAAAAAATGGTGGCGGACGCATCGAGCGTCGCCTTCGACTTCTCGCCGCGCGTCTTCACGAGTTCGGCGACGAGTTTTTCGAGCTTGCCGGTTTCGACCAGCAGTGACACGTCCTGCGTGCCGACCTGCCAGTTCATCTGCGACAGGTCGAGCGGCTGCGCGCGCACCAGCGTGACGAAATCGCGCAGATGCGTGCTCCACGTGCCGACCGCCGTCGAGAAGGTGCGCAGCCGCGCCGAATCGCCGGCATCGTCCGGATCGGCATAGCGCTGCAGCGTGCCGAGCGCCTGGCCGATCGACGCGAGCCCCGCGCTCACCTCGGCGCCGAGTTCGTCGCGCTCCTTCGCGGTGGTCGCGGTCAGCAGCATTTTCTGCGCGCGGCTCGCGCGCAACACCTCGGCCCGCACTTCCGCCGCCGCGCGGCTCGCGACGTGGCCCTGCTCGTAGACCGACGCGATCGACGCGTTCAGCCGGCTGATCTGCCACAGCGAGAACACGCCGATCGCGAGCGTGCCGACCAGCAGGATCGCGAACGCGGCGCGCAACGTCGCCTTGACGGTCCACGGCCGGCGCGTACGACGCGCCGCGCGCGTGCGCCGAGCGGTGCGGCCGGCGGCAACGGCGGGTGCGGCGGCGGCCGCACCGGGCTGTGGATGCAAAGATGCTGCTTTCATCGAACTATCCCCGTATGGATCACGCTGCCGGAAAGGTCGGTCCCGGCGGTCCCGCGATGGCAGGCCATGCCGCGCGTCCTGCGCCCGCCCGGCGGGTAGCCGGTGCGGGGCGCGGCGCGCCTGTTGTCATTGGGTCGTTCTACGGCCGCCACCGCCGTTTCTTGAGTCCGGAAAAACACGCACCGGGCCCCGGCGCGGCCCGGCTGAAGGACGGACGCGCCGCCAGCGTTATACCTGTCCAAAAAAGGACGCACCGACCGATCCGTCACACGAATGTCCGATTCGCGATAAAACTTGGCCTGACATTCTCAATACGCCACATTACACTTCTTTGACGCATCAACGAATCGACAACGCGCCGATCCCCAACAGAGCGCGCCAGCCACCTCAACTCGTTCAGCTCACATGGAAACCAGCCTCGACTCCGGAGCCGCCGGCGCAGCCGCCGCCCAGCCGTCCGCACCGCCCGTCGCCCGCACCGTCTACCCGGTGCTCGGCGCGATCAGCTTCTCGCACATGCTCAACGACATGATCCAGTCGTTGATCCTCGCGATCTACCCGATGCTCAAGAGCCAGTTCGCGCTGTCGTTCGCGCAGATCGGCCTGATCACGCTCACTTACCAGATCACCGCGTCGCTGCTGCAGCCGCTCGTGGGCCTCTATACCGACAAGCATCCGAAGCCGTATTCGCTGCCGGTCGGCATGGGCTTCACGCTCGCGGGGCTGCTGCTGATGTCGGCCGCGCCGAATTTCCCGATGCTGCTGGTGGCCGCCGCGCTCGTCGGCTGCGGCTCGTCGGTGTTCCACCCCGAATCGTCGCGGGTCGCGCGGATGGCGTCGGGCGGCCGGCACGGGCTCGCGCAGTCGGTGTTCCAGGTGGGCGGCAATGCCGGCTCCGCGCTCGGGCCGCTGCTCGCCGCGCTCGTGATCATTCCGCACGGCCAGCACAGCATCGCTTGGTTCTCGGCGGCCGCGCTCGTCGCGATGATCGTGCTCACGCAGATCGGCCACTGGTACAAGAAGCATCCGTCGATGAAGAAGAAGGCCGCCTCGGCCGGCCACCCGACGCTGTCGCGCGGCCGCGTGATGGCCGCGATCGGCGTGCTGGTGCTGCTCGTGTTCTCGAAGTACTTCTACCTCGCGAGCATCAACAGCTATTTCACGTTCTACCTGATCGACAAGTTCCACCTGTCGGTGCAGGCCGCGCAGATCCACCTGTTCGTGTTCCTCGCGGCGGTGGCGGCCGGCACGCTGATCGGCGGGCCCGTCGGCGACCGGATCGGCCGCAAGTACGTGATCTGGGTGTCGATCCTGGGCGTCGCGCCGTTCACGATGCTGCTGCCGTACGCGAACCTGTTCTGGACGAGCGTGCTGACCGTGATCATCGGCGTCGTGCTGGCGTCGGCGTTCGCCGCGATCCTCGTCTATGCGACCGAGCTGATGCCCGGCAAGGTCGGGATGGTCGCGGGCCTGTTCTTCGGCTTCGCGTTCGGCCTGGGCGGCGTCGGCGCGGCCGTGCTCGGCCAGCTCGCCGATGCGACGAGCATTCCGTTCGTCTACAAGGTGTGCTCGTTCCTGCCGCTGATCGGCGTGCTGACGGTGTTCCTGCCGAACCTCGAAAGCAGCCGGCGCAAAAAGGCGTGACGAACGACTGGCCGCGGCGTGCGCGCTGCGGCCGGTCGAATGGTTTGGACGGGAAAGTGCGAGACGGCGGCTTCAGGCCGCCGTCGTCGCATGCAGCGTCAGGAAACGCTTGAGGATGCCGGACGAATAGCTGCTCGCGATCGCCGACAGGAAATGCGAGAACGACTGCGTCGCGTGATCGTCGGCCGTATCGGAGATCGTGCGCACGAGCGCGAACGGCACGTCGTGCTCCGCGCACACCTGCGCGATCGCCGCGCCTTCCATCTCGACCGCGAGCGCGTCCGGCAACGCGTCGCGCAGCGCGAGCACTTCCTGCTCGCTCGACACGAACCGGTCGCCGCTGATGACGAGCCCCGCGTGCAGCGCCGCGCCGGCGAGCCCGAAGCGCTCGGCGAACCGCGCGCCCTCTTCCTCGACGAACAGCGTGCATGCAGCCCGCAAGCGGGCCGTCAGCGCCGCGTCGGTCGCGAAGCGCGTGATGCCGAGCAACGGCACCTCGTAGCGCGGAAAGAGCGGCGATGCATCGAGATCGTGCTGCAGCAACGTATCGGCCACGACGACGTCGCCGATACGCACCGTGCGCGACACACCGCCCGCGACACCGGTGAACACCACGCCCGACACGCCGAACACGTGGATCAGCGCGCTGACCGTCGCGGCCGCCGCGACCTTGCCGACCCGCGCGAGCGTGACGACGCAGGCCGCGCCGTGCACGGTGCCGACGTGGTAATCGCGGCGGCCGAGCGTGACCGTCTTCATCGCGCCGTCGGCGCGCATCGCGGCGATCAGGTCGCCGAGCTCCTCGGGCAGCGCGGCCAGAATGCCGAGCGGACGGGCGGCAGGCGTCACGGCGAGGTCGACGTCCATCATTCCACCGCCTGCAGTTTCGCGACCGCGAGCGCGAGCCATTTCTCGCCGTGGCGCTTGAACTTCACCTGCGCCTTCGCATCGGTGCCGTTGCCTTCGAGCGCGGTGACCGTGCCTTCGCCGAACTTGGTGTGGAACACCTGCTGGCCGACCCGGAAGCCGGTGTCGGCCGCGCGCTGCTTGTTCGCGAACGCGGGCAGCGGCGCGGACACGGCCGCATCGACGATCTGCTCACGGCTGCCGCCGCCCGGCCGCGCGAACCAGTCACGCCCGTAGCCGGCATTGTCCGAACGCCCGCCCCAGCGCGACCCGGCCTCGACCTTCGGCGTGAGCCACTTCAGCACGTGCTCGGGCAGTTCGTCGAAGAAGCGCGAGCGCACGTTGTAGCGGGTCTGGCCGTGCAGCATCCGGCTCTGCGCGAACGACAGATAGAGCCGCTCCTTCGCGCGCGTGATCGCGACGTACATCAGCCGGCGCTCTTCCTCGAGGCCGTCCGATTCGAGCACGCTGTTCTCGTGCGGGAAGAGGCCCTCCTCGAGCCCCGTGATGAACACGGCCGCGAATTCGAGCCCTTTCGCCGCGTGCACGGTCATCAGTTGCACCGCGTCCTGGCCGGCCTGCGCCTGGTTGTCGCCGGCCTCCAGCGACGCATGCGACAGGAAGCCCGCGAGCGGCGTCATCGTGTCGGGGTTCTGTGCGGGGTCGGCGGGCGACGCCGGATCGAGCACGTCGACCGCCGGATCGTCGGTTGCGGTGCCGAGCTCGGGCGCCGCGATCGCGCCCGCGCGCAGCGGGATCGAGCGGGCCGGCGTGTCGAGCCCGTAGCCTTCCTCGGCGATGAACGCGGTGGCCGCGTTTACGAGTTCCTGCAGGTTTTCGAGGCGATCCTGCCCTTCGCGCTCGCCCTGGTAGAAATCGGCGAGGCCGCTCGCGCGCACGATGTGCTCGACGGTGTCGGGCAGGTTCATGTGCTGCGTGTCGGCACGCATCTTCGCGATCAGGTTCGCGAACCCGCCGAGGCTCGTGCCGGCCTTGCCGGTCACGTACGGAATCGCGGCGGCCATCGAGCAGCCGTACAGGCGCGCGGCGTCGGCCAGTTGCTCGACCGAGCGCGCACCGATGCCGCGGGTCGGGAAGTTCACGACGCGCGCGAATGCCGTGTCGTCGTTCGGGTTGTCGATCAGGCGCAGGTACGCGAGCGCGTGCTTCACTTCCTGCCGCTCGAAAAAGCGCAGGCCGCCGTACACGCGGTACGGAATGCCGGACGACATCAGCGTGTGCTCGATCGAGCGCGATTGCGCGTTGCTGCGGTACAGGACGGCCACTTCGCTGCGCGCCATCCCGGTATTGATCAGCGAACGGATCTCCTCGACGATCCAGCCGGCTTCCTGCGAATCGGTGCTGGCTTCGTACACGCGTACCGGCTCGCCGTGGCCGGCATCGGTACGCAGGTTCTTGCCGAGGCGGTGCGCGTTGTTCGAGATCAGCTGGTTCGCCGCGTCGAGGATGTTGCCGTGCGAACGGTAATTCTGCTCGAGCTTGATCAGGTTGCGCACGCGGAATTCGTCTTCGAAGTCGCGCATGTTGCCGACGTTCGCGCCGCGGAACGCATAGATCGACTGGTCGTCGTCGCCGACCGCGAAGATCGCGTTCTCGCCGCCCGCGAGCATCTTGAGCCACGCGTACTGCAGCTTGTTGGTGTCCTGGAACTCGTCGACGAGGATGTGCCGGAAGCGCGCCTGGTAGTGCGCGCGCAGCGGCGCGTTGTACGCGAGCAGCTCGTAGCAGCGCAGCAGCAGCTCGGGGAAATCGACGACGCCTTCGCGCTGGCACTGCTGATCGTACGCCTGGTACAGCTCGACGAACTTGCGGTTGAAGTTGTCGGTCGCGTCGACCTTGTCCGGGCGCAGCCCCTGCTCCTTCGCGTTGTTGATGAAGTACTGGACGTTCTTCGGCGGATACTTTTCGTCGTCGACGTTCGCCGCCTTCATCAGCCGCTTGATCGCGGACAGCTGGTCGGCCGTGTCGAGGATCTGGAAGGTCTGCGGCAGGCCCGCGTCGCGCCAGTGCGTACGCAGCATCCGGTTGCACAGGCCGTGGAACGTGCCGATCCACATCCCGCGCGTATCGATCGGCATCATCGCCGACAGGCGCGCCATCATCTCGCGCGCGGCCTTGTTCGTGAAGGTGACGGCGAGCACGGTGGGCGGCGACGCATAGCCCTGCTGGATCAGCCACGCGATGCGCGTGATCAGCACGCGGGTCTTGCCGCTGCCCGCCCCTGCGAGGATCAGCGCCGGTTCGTTCGGCAACGTGACGGCGGCGAGTTGTTCGGGGTTCAGATTGGCGAGCAGATCGGGCATGGAGCGGCGGCTAACGGGCGAGAAAAATGCGGACCCGACATTATAAGTCGGCCGCGCGATGCCGTTTCCGATCCGTTCGGTCGCACGCTGCCTGCGTGTTGCGGGCGGGTTGCGGACACGTTGCGGCCGCGTCCCGGCGGGCCCGCGCCGGCAAGGCGATGGCTGGCCGATGGGCATCCATTTATAATTGTCAGATTCGGCATCCAATTCACGCATTTTTCGGCAGATTTCCAACATGAGCGACAACACGCTTGCGAAGAGCTTCGAGCCCCATACCATCGAGTCCCAATGGGGGCCGGAGTGGGAAAAACGCGGCTATGCCGCCCCGGCATTCGATCCGGCCCGCCCTGATTTCGCGATCCAGTTGCCGCCGCCGAACGTGACGGGCACGCTGCACATGGGCCACGCGTTCAACCAGACGATCATGGACGGCCTCGCCCGCTACCACCGGATGCTCGGCGAGAACACGCTGTGGGTGCCCGGCACCGACCACGCCGGGATCGCCACCCAGATCGTGGTCGAGCGCCAGCTCGACGCGCAGGGCGTGTCGCGCCACGACCTCGGCCGCGAGAAGTTCGTCGAGCGCGTGTGGGAGTGGAAGCAGCAGTCCGGCTCGACGATCACCGGCCAGGTGCGCCGCCTCGGCGCGTCGACCGACTGGTCGCGCGAATACTTCACGATGGACGACAAGATGTCGGCCGCCGTGCGCGACGTGTTCGTCACGCTGTATGAACAGGGCCTGATCTATCGCGGCAAGCGCCTCGTCAACTGGGATCCGGTGCTGATGACCGCCGTGTCGGATCTCGAAGTCGTCAGCGAGGAAGAAAACGGCCACCTGTGGCACATCCGCTACCCGCTCGTCGACGGCTCGGGCTCGCTGACGGTCGCCACCACGCGTCCCGAGACGATGCTCGGCGACGTCGCGCTGATGGTTCACCCGGAAGACGAGCGCTACGTGCACCTGATCGGCAAGCTCGTCACGCTGCCGCTGACGGGCCGCGAGATCCCGGTGATCGCCGACGACTACGTCGACCGCGAGTTCGGCACCGGCGTCGTGAAAGTCACGCCCGCGCACGACTTCAACGACTATCAGGTCGGCCTGCGCCACAAGCTCGCGCCGATCGAGATCCTGACGCTCGACGCGAAGATCAACGACAACGGCCCCGAGCAGTATCGCGGCCTCGACCGCTTCGACGCGCGCAAGGCGATCGTGGCCGACCTCGACGCGCAGGGCTTCCTCGACTCGGTGAAGCCGCACAAGCTGATGGTGCCGCGCGGCGACCGCACGGGCGTCGTGATCGAACCGATGCTGACCGACCAGTGGTTCGTCGCGATGACGAAGCCGGCGCCGGAAGGCACGTTCCATCCGGGCAAGTCGATCACCGAGGTATCGCTCGACGTGGTGCGCGACGGCCAGATCAAGTTCGTCCCGGAAAACTGGACGACCACCTACTACCAGTGGCTCGAGAACATCCAGGACTGGTGCATCTCGCGCCAGCTGTGGTGGGGTCACCAGATTCCCGCATGGTACGGCGAGAACGGCGAGGTGTTCGTCGCGCGCGACGAGGAAGAAGCGCGCGCGCAGGCCGCGGCGAAGGGTTATGCAGGCGCGCTCAAGCGCGACGAGGACGTGCTCGACACGTGGTTCTCGTCGGCGCTCGTGCCGTTCTCGTCGCTCGGCTGGCCCAACGAAACGCCTGAGCTGCAGCACTTCCTGCCGTCGTCGGTACTCGTCACCGGCTTCGACATCATCTTCTTCTGGGTCGCCCGGATGGTGATGATGACGACGCACTTCACCGGCAAGGTGCCGTTCCATACCGTCTACGTGCACGGCCTCGTGCGCGACGCGGAAGGCCAGAAGATGTCGAAGAGCAAGGGCAACACGCTCGACCCGATCGACATCGTCGACGGCATCGACCTCGACACGCTGGTCGCGAAGCGCACGACGGGCCTGATGAACCCGAAGCAGGCCGCGACCATCGAGAAGAAGACGCGCAAGGAATTCCCGGACGGCATCCCCGCGTTCGGCACCGACGCGCTGCGCTTCACGATGGCGTCGATGGCGACGCTCGGCCGCAACGTGAACTTCGACCTCGCGCGCTGCGAAGGCTATCGCAACTTCTGCAACAAGCTGTGGAACGCGACGCGCTTCGTGCTGATGAACTGCGAAGGCCACGACTGCGGCGCCGACAAGCCGGAAGTGTGCGGCGCGGGCGACTGCGGCCCCGGCGGCTACCTCGACTTCTCGGCGGCCGACCGCTGGATCGTGTCGCTCTTGCAGCGCACCGAAGCCGACATCGCGAAGGGCTTCGCCGATTACCGCTTCGACAACATCGCGAGCAGCATCTACAAGTTCGTGTGGGACGAGTACTGCGACTGGTATCTCGAACTCGCGAAGGTGCAGATCCAGAACGGCACGCCGGAACAGCAGCGCGCCACCCGCCGCACGCTGCTGCGCGTGCTGGAAACGGTGCTGCGCCTCGCGCACCCGGTCATCCCGTTCATCACCGAAGCGCTCTGGCAGAAGGTCGCGCCGCTCGCCGGCCGCTATCCGCAGGGCAAGGCCGACGGCGAGGCATCGCTGATGACGCAGGCGTATCCGGTCGCGAACCTGCAAAAGCTCGACGAGGCATCCGAGCAGTGGGCAGCCGACCTGAAGGCGATCGTCGACGCGTGCCGCAACCTGCGCGGCGAGATGAACCTGTCGCCCGCGACCAAGGTGCCGCTGCTGGCGGCCGGCGACGCCGAGCGCCTGCGCTCGTTCGCGCCGTACGTCCAGGCGCTCGCACGCCTGTCCGAAGTGCAGATCCTCGCGGACGAAGCCGCGCTCGACCAGCAAGCGCACGGCGCGCCGATCGCGATCGTCGGCCCGAACAAGCTGGTGCTGAAGGTGGAAATCGACGTCGCGGCCGAGCGCGAGCGCCTGTCGAAGGAAATCACGCGCCTGACGGGCGAGATCGCGAAGTGCAACGCGAAGCTCGGCAACGAGGCTTTCGTTGCGAAAGCGCCGCCGGCCGTGGTCGAACAGGAGCAGAAACGTGTCGCGGAATTCCAGAGCACGCTCGAAAAACTGCGTGCGCAGCTCGATCGGTTGCCTGCGTAACAAACGGTAAGGTCATTTGCGTTCACTATAATGCGAACGTGAACATAGACCGTCTGACAAGTCGATTACAGGAATAAAGGTTCGATCATGTTGAAAGTCACCAAGGCGGTATTCCCCGTTGCCGGTCTCGGCACGCGGTTCCTCCCGGCAACGAAGGCGAGCCCGAAGGAAATGCTGCCGGTCGTCGACAAGCCGCTGATCCAGTACGCGGTCGAGGAAGCGATCGCGGCCGGCATTACCGAGATGATCTTCGTCACCGGGCGCAGCAAGCGCGCGATCGAGGACCACTTCGACAAGTCGTACGAGGTCGAGGCCGAACTCGAGGCGCGCGGCAAGGAAAAGCTGCTCGAACTCGTGCGCAGCATCAAGCCGAGCCATGTCGACTGCTTCTACGTGCGCCAGCCGGAAGCGCTCGGCCTCGGCCACGCGGTGCTGTGCGCGGAAAAGCTCGTCGCCGACAACCCGTTCGCGGTGATCCTCGCGGACGACCTGCTCGACGGCAACCCGCCGGTGATGAAGCAGATGGTCGACGTGTTCGACCACTATCACAGCTCGGTGATCGGCGTCGAAGAGATCCCGCCGTCGGAGACGAAGTCGTACGGGATCGTCGACGGCAAGGAATGGGAAGAGTCGATCGTCAAGATGTCGGCGATCGTCGAGAAGCCGGCGCCGGAAGTCGCGCCGTCGAACCTCGGCGTGGTCGGCCGCTACGTGCTGAAACCGCGGATCTTCGATCACCTGCGTGCGCTGAAGCCGGGCGCGGGCGGCGAACTGCAGCTCACCGATGCGATCCAGGCGCTGCTCGCCGACGAACAGGTGCTGGCCTACAAGTACCAGGGCACGCGCTACGACTGCGGCAGCAAGCTCGGCTACCTGAAGGCGACGGTCGAATTCGCGCTGCGCCACCCGGAAGTCGGTGCGGAATTCGAGACGTACCTGCGCACCCGCGACGGCGCCCAACCGACCGTCTGAACGCGGCAAGGGCGCGCTCCGGCGCGCCCGCCCTCACCTCGCGGCCGCCGCTTCAGCGCGCGTCGGCCGGCTTCACCGAGACGACGCCCGGCATGCCGCCCGCGTCGTCTTTTTTCGTCTTGACCAGCCAGCCGCTGCCGTCGCCGAACGGCACCTTCGCCAGCGCGCTCTTCACGAGCGCCGGCGCGGCCTGCTGCGTACCGGGATCGCGATCGCGCAGCGACGCCGACACGCGATAGACGTCGGCGCCCGATTTCGCATCGACGAAGCGCAGCGTCAGCACGTGACGGTACACGCGGCCCATGAACGGTAGCGCGAACGGCGCGGGCCCGTCGACCGTCACGCACGCGCTGCTCGCCGCGCCGCACCGCTCGGCGCTCGCCGCGACCGCCGCCGGCTGCGTCGCGTACGCGATCGACAGCCGGTAACGCGCGTCCTTGAGCGGCTGCGCATCGAAGCCGCGGCGCGCGAGCTCGTCGCGCACGAGCGTCTCGATCTGCCGGTATTCGGCGTCGTCCGCCTGTGCGGCCGTCCGCGCGAAGTCGTAGCCGTGCGCACCGGATGCAAATGCATTCGGCTGCCCGACCGCACTCACGCCGCTCGTCACGCCGGCGCAACCCGTCAACAGCGACGCCGCCAGCGCGGTCGCTGCCCATTGCTTTCTCATGACTTTCCCCAAATGCCTGCCGTCGCGCCCGGCCCTGTCAGGCGGACGGCTCGTCGATCGCGGGCAGCGACACCGTCACCGCGGTGCCGACACCCACTTCGCTGTCGACCGACACGCTGCCCCCATGGCGCGTGACGACCGTCTTCACGAACGCCATGCCGAGCCCGGAACCCGAGATTTCGGGCCGCTCGCCGGCATGGAATCGCTTGAAACGCTCGAACAGATGCCGCTGATCTTCCGGCGCAATGCCGTACCCCTGATCGCGAATCGTACAGAACATCCGCTTCGATGCGTGCTCGACCGTCAGCGTACACGTGATCACCGTGTCGGACGGACTGTATTTGACCGCATTGTTCAGCAGGTTCACGAAGGCGCGCGTGATCAGCGAGCGGTCCGCGCGCACCCAGCACATGTCGGTGCCCACGCCGGTCTCCACGCGAATGTGCTTCGCCTGCGCCTGCGGCCACACCTCGTCGCTCGCGTCGATCAGCACGTCGACGAGGCTCGTCACCTCGAGCTGGTACGCCTGCGACTCGGCGCGCGCCAGTTGGACGAACTCGTCGGCGAGCGACAGCGCGCGGTGCGCATAGCGCTCGATTCGCGCGAGCAGCCCGCGCATCGCGTCGCTTTCGACGCGGTCGCGCTCGATCTCGACCAGCGCGAGGATCGACGACTGCGGCGAACGCATGTCGTGCGACAGCAGGTGCAGCGCTTCCTCGCGCTGCCGCTCGGCCGCGTGCAGCTCGGTCACGTCGACGAGGCCGGCAATCCAGCCGGTCACGCGCCCTTGCGCGTTCGTACATGCCGCGTAGCGTAGCAGATGGTCGAGCCCGTCGCGATCGCGCACCTCGATGCCGCGCGCCATCGCGTCGTGCTCGGCCTCGAGCGTCGGATCGAGCACGGCCGGCCAGTGCTCGCGGATCGCCGCGTCATGCTCGGCGTTGCCGTCGACGGTCTTCATGAAGGTCAGCTCGCCGAGCGCGGTGCGCAGCGGGCGCCCTTCCGGCAGCGGCAGCGCGAGCCGCGACCCGTAGCGTTTCGCGGCATGGTTGGCGATCAGCACGGTGCCGGCGAGGTCGGTCACGAAGATCGGCTCGGGCATGCTGTCGAGGCTGTCCCACACGAAGCGCTTCATGTCCTGCACACGCTGCGCGGCCTGCGCCATCAGCGCCATCTGCCGCTCCAGCACGTCGCCGCCGACGCTGCGCGTGCGCGGCGCCTCGGGCAGCAAGTGCGGCTCGTCGGCGAGCTTCTGCAGCTCGCGGCGCAGGTACGACATCGTCATTTCCAGCCGCCGCCAGTTCCAGATCGGATAGACGGCGATCAGCCCGAAGATCGCGGGCGCCGGCGTCAGCCAGATGCGCGCCTCGAACAGCAGCGCCAGGCTCGCGACGATGGCGAGCGCGGCGAGGCTCAGCGTCAGCAGCAACGCGCGCCACGGCGACAGCATCAGGAAGCCGCCCAGCAACACGGCGAGCGGCAGCAGCGACGCGACGAACAACCCCGCACGCGACGCGGGCGAAATCGCACTGCCGGTCGCCAGCATGTCGAGCACGTTGGCATGGATATACACGCCGGCGAGCGGGCCGAACTCGCCGGACACCGGCGTCGCGAAGCGATCGTACAGCCCGGATGCCGTCACGCCGACGACGACGATCTTGCCGCGCAGCGCGTCGGGTTTCACGCGCCCTTCGAGCACGTCGTCGAACGACAGCGTCGGATACGCGGGCGTATTGCGGCTGAACGGAATCAGGTAGCGGCCGTCGCCCGCCGCATCACGCGACAGGTCGTGCGCGTCCGCGCCGGGCACGCCGCCGACCGGGTGCAGCCGGCCGGCCTGGATCGCGCGATAGACGGGCACCATCAGTTGCGGCCAGCGCACGCGGCCGTCGCTTTCGAACAGCGCGACGCTGCGCACGATGCCGTCGCGATCGACTTCGAGATTGATATGGCCCAGCCCCGTCGCGCGCGCGGCGAGGGCGGCCACCGGCGGATCGACGGAGCGCGTGCCGTCCGCCTGCTCGGGGCTCAACAGCACGGGCAGGAAGGTCGGCACGCGGCTCATCGCGTCCGCGAACGCGCGATCCTCCGACGATGGTTCGGTAAACAGCACGTCGTAGACGACCGCGGCCGGCTGCGCGCGCGCGAGCGTATCGAGCAGCCGCGCATGCACGTCGCGCGGCCACGGCCAGCGGCCGAGCGCGGATACGCTCTGGTTGTCGATGTCGACGACGACCACGTCGGGCGACAGCGGCAGGCTGCGCAGCATCAGCAGCCGGTCGTAGATCAGCCCGTCGACGCTCGACGACAGGCGGCCGAGCGCGCACACGAGAATCACCGCGATCCCGAGGCAGCCGATCGCGATCCATTCGATCAGGAAGCGGCGGCCGAGGTGCCGCCGCGGAGAAACGGAGTCGGGTTTCATGCGCCGCGGATCAGCGCGACAACGTGAACGCGCTGACCGGACTGGTCTTCTCGTAGAACTTGCCGCCTTCGAATTCCTCGACGGTCACGGCCCAGAAATAGTCGCCCGGCGGCAGGTGCGCGACGGTGATCTGGCGCGCGTGCAGGCCGACCTGGTCGACGACCGGCGCGCTCAGGTCCTTCGAGCGCGACAGCACGAACCGGTAACGCGCATTCTTGCCCGAGCCGTTCGGCGACCAGCGGAACTCGTAACCGCCCGCGCCCTGCGACGCGCTCGCGTCGAGCCCCATCACGCGGCGTTCGAACGCATAGGTGCGCGGCAGCCCCTCGAGGCCGTTCGCATCGATCGCGGCGATCCGCACGAAGTAGTTGCCGTTCGGCACGTCGCGGAACACCGCGCGCGGCGAATCGGTGCGCGTTTCGCGGAACAGGTCGAGCAGCCCCGCATCGTGCGCGAGCTGCACGCGATACGCATGCGCCTGCGCGAGCGGCGTGACGTCGAATGCGACGTCGGGCTCGTCCTGCACCTTGTCGGGATGCGCGAGCGCGGGGGCGCCCAGCAGCTGGACGGGCGCGCCGACCGCGCCGGACGACGTCGCGACGCTGCCGAAATTCGCATGCACGAGCGTCGCGTCGGCCGGCTGCCGGCCGCCCGCGACGCCGACGGTGCCGTCGAGCACTTCGACGCGCGTCGACGCAGTGCCGGCCGCGTCGTAGTTCACGCGAAAGCGCGTGCCGCGCACGCCGGCCACGACCGACGGCGAGCGGATCTGGAAGCGGTCGTCGCGTTTCTTCAGGTGGGTGACTTCGCTGTCGACCGAGCCGCGCGTGAGTTCGAACTCGCGATCGAGCGTACCGGTCAGCACCGTGCGGCGCAGCGACTTCAGGTCGAGCTGGCTGTCGGGCGGCAGGCTCATGTGCGTGCCGTCGGCCAGCTCGATCGTCACGAAGCCGTTCGGGCCGGTACGCACGCGATCGCCTTCGGCGAGCGTCGCATCGTTCGCGAGCGGCGCGAAAGCCGCGCCGGACGCACGCTCGGCCGTGCCCTGCACCGCGATCACGCGTGCGGTGAGCTTTTCCTTGCGCAGGCGCGCGACCGGCAGCTTCAGCGCGATGCCGGGCTGCAGGTGCTTCGGCGCCGGCACGCCGTTGATCTGCTGGAGCAGTTGCCAGTCGTCCGCGCCCTGCAGGTAGCGCGCGGCGACGTCGTACAGCGTGTCGCCGGCCTGCGTGCGATAGACGACCGTCTTGCCTGCGGCGGCGGCCGGCTGCGCCGCGGCCTGCTGCGCGGCGAACGCCAACGCGACCGCGCAGGCCGCGCGCAGCGCTGCCGTACCCAGGTTCGCCGTGCGCTGCGTGAGTCGCGTCGTCACTCCGGTTCCCCCTGGCCGACCCGTTCGAGCCGGTAGCCGTACCCGTAGATCGGCGCGAGACGGTAGCCGTTCTCGGGCCGCAGGCCGAGCTTGGTGCGCAGCATCGAAATGTGCGTATCCATCGTGCGCGACGGAATGTCGGTCGCCTGCTTCCACACGAGGTCGAGAATGTGCGCGCGCGACAGCGGCCGGTCGAGATGCTGGAACAGCAGCAGCGCGAGCTCGAATTCCTTTTGCGTGAGGCTCACGGCCTTGTCGCCGACGTACGCCTGCTTCAGGTTCACGTCGAAACGGAACTGATCGAATTCGCGGACGGTCGCCTCGGCGTTGACCGGATACGCGCGGCGCAGCAGCGAACCGATGCGCGCGCGCAGGATCGGGCCCGACACCGGCTTGACCACGTAATCGTCGGCGCCGGCGTTGAGGATCTGCGTGATCCCCGCCTCGTCGTCGCGGCTCGTCATGAAGATGATCGGCAGGCTGTGCTCGGTCTGGTTGGCGCGCACCCACTTGAGCACTTCCTCGCCGGACATGTCGGGCACGTTCCAGTCGAGCACCAGCAGATCGAACGTCTCGCGCTGCAGGCGCTTCTTCAGGGCCTTGCCTTCCTTGAACGCATAGCACGTATGGCCAACGGCCGTCAGCGTTTGACTGACGAAATCCGTCTGGGCCGGATCGTCATCCAGTACAGCAATTCTCATAGCACCCCGCAAATCGAAGTCGGTTCGTCCATTCGGCTCCCGCGCCTGCCCCGGCCGCGCAACCTGCGCGCGGCGGCGGATACCGGCCAGCGAGCCGTCGTTCGCCGCTCGCGCCACCTGCGCAAACCGGCGACCCCGGCTAAATATCTCAAAAACGGGGCACGGACGAACCGGCGATTTCATCATAGTAGTATGAAATTCGCCAAGAAATTGCGCGGACTATCGCCCTTTCTTCGAATAATCCTTTCTGTTGCGCAACCGGACGCCTAATCGGCGCCCGCGATGCCGGCCACCGGCTCGGCTAAATCGTCGGTCGGCATGCGTGGCGATGGCGGCTCCGACAGCGGCGGTTGCGCCAGCATCCGCTGCAGCTGGTCGCGCACGCGCTCCCACGCATTGGCCGCGTAGTCGGGCTGGCCCGCCGCCCATGCCTGCGCCAGATCGAACACGCGTTCGATCGTTGCGCCACAGTAGGTCGGGCCCGAGCCGTCGTCCCGCGCGGCGTCGCGCAGCCGTTCGTCGAGCCACTCGGCCAGCCACGGCATCTCGGCCGCGGCCGAATCTGCATATGCCTCCAGCGCGGCACGCGCGTGGCGGTCCTGCTGCGGATCGAGCTCGATCCGGCTCAATTCCGAGGTGCGCACGGGCGCGATGCTTTCCGCTCCGGACGGACTTCGAAGGGTCCCTGGTCTGAAGGACATGTCCTCTCCCCGTTGTACGACGGTAGCGTCAGGCATGGCCCCCGAGCCCGCCGTGCGACGTACCGTGGCCGGCGCCTCCGCTGGGAGCGGACGACCGGCCGGGTCAGTATACGCAGCCGGTCACGCAATGAGGTTTAAGAATTGTCAGAGAGGGACGCCCGGTTAGGGAGGCCCGGTTAGGGACGCCCGGTTAGGGAGGCCCGGTTAGGGACGCCCGGTTAGGGACGCCCGGCCAAGGGGGCAACCGGCTTGGGGCGGTCGGCCAGGCGCGACTGCCGAGGCGCGGCCGGCCGGCAGCCCGGCACCGCGGGACGTGCGATGCGTGCCTTCAGCGGCGGCGCATCAGAAACACGAAGGTCTTGTCCTGCGTCGTCGATTCGACGATCTCGTTGCCCGTCTGCTTCGCGAACGCGGCGAAATCGCGCTGCGAGCCCGGATCGGTCGCGAGCACCTTGAGGATCTGCCCGCTTTCCATATCGGCAAGCGCTTTCTTGGCACGCAGGATCGGCAACGGGCAATTGAGCCCGCGCGCGTCCACTTCCTTGTGAATCTGCATCGGCTGTCGACCTTCGAATGACGCGCCACACACGGCGCGGGAGGAAGCCGCGATTTTACCGCAGCGCCGCCGCGCCTGCCCGGCCGCCCACGGCCCCGCGCCCGCCGGCAGGCGGCTCACGCGCCGGAGAAGCCGCCCGCGAGCCGCTCGCGCAAGTGGCGCACCAGCGCGCGCACCGCGCTCGGCACGACCGGGCTGTACGGACGAATCGCGAAAATGTGATCGCCGAACGCGCCCGACGGCCGCCAGCCGTCGAGCAGCGCGACGAGCCGGCCGGCGTCGAGATCGCGCCTCGCGCTGAAATCGGGCAGCAGCGCGATGCCGAGCCCGCCGAGCGCGGCCTCGCGCATCGCCTCGCTGTTGTTCGCCGCGAAACTGCCGCGCACCGGCACGCTCACGCGCTGGCGCCGGCGGCCGTCCGGCTCGAAGCTCCACGCGGCCGGCTCGTTGTCGCGCAGGTAGCACAGGCAGCTGTGATCGACGAGTTCGCTCGGGTGGCGCGGCGCGCCGCGCGCGTCGAGATAGTCGCGGCTCGCGACCAGCAGCGAACGCGTGTCGCACAGCTTCCACGCGACGTGGGTCTGCGGCGCGGTGGTGGTATGGCGAATCGCGAGGTCGAAGCCTTCCTGCGTCAGCGAATGCAGGCGGTCCGACAGGTCGAGCTCGATCTGCACGCCCGGATGCTGGCGCAGGAAATCGGGCAGGTGCGGCACGACCTGCTGGCGCCCGAGCGCGACCGGCACCGTGACGCGCAGCAGCCCGCGCGGCTCGCCGGCGAGATCCTTCACCCGCGCGAAATGCTGACCGATCGACTCGAACGCGTCGCGCGTGCTGTCGACCAGTGTCTGGCCCGCGTCAGTGAGCCGCACGCTGCGCGTGGTGCGGCGCACGAGCGGCACGCCGGCCGCCTTTTCGAGATCGGCGATGCGCTGGCTCATCGCGGCCTTGCTGATGCCGAGCCGCTGCGCGGCAGCCGTGAAACTGCCCGCGGCGGCCAGCACCGTCAGCGAATGGATATGCGGCCAGAGCGCCTGGACATTTTGCTGATTCATCCATTGATTATTCAGAATTCTGAACAGTGAATCAAGTTTCGCGGCCTTCTCCCGCCCTGCCGGTTTCCCTAGACTAGGCGCTGTTGCCCCTCATCCCCAGGAGACACGCATGACCACGGTTCCCGCCTATACGTCCGACGCCGACGTCGGCCACTACCTCGACGGCGCGCCCGTCGCCGGCCGCAGCGGCCGCTTCCAGGACGTCTTCAATCCGGCGCTCGGTCGCGCGGTGCGGCGCGTCGCGCTGGCCGGCAACGACGAAGTCGAACGGGCCGTCGCGTCGGCCCACGCGGCGTTCCCGGCCTGGGCCGACACGCCGCCGATCCGCCGCACGCGCGTGCTGCACCGCTTCCTGCAGTTGATGAACGAGCACCGCGACACGCTGGCGGCGATCATCACGGCTGAGCACGGCAAGGTGTTCTCGGATGCGCAGGGCGAAGTCGCGCGCGGCATCGACATCATCGAATTCGCGTGCGGCGTGCCGCAACTGCTGAAGGGCGACTTCACCGACCAGGTCAGCACCGGCATCGACAACTGGACGATGCGCCAGCCGCTCGGCGTCGTCGCGGGCATCACGCCGTTCAACTTCCCGTGCATGGTGCCGTGCTGGATGTTCCCGGTCGCGCTCGCGACGGGCAACACGTTCGTGCTGAAGCCGAGCGAGCGCGATCCGTCGGCCGCGCTGTTCATCGCCGACCTGCTCACGCAGGCCGGCCTGCCCGCCGGCGTGTTCAACGTCGTGCAGGGCGACAAGGGCGCGGTCGATGCCCTTCTCGATCACCCGGACGTGCAGGCCGTCAGCTTCGTCGGCTCGACGCCGATCGCGGCCTACGTGCAGCAGCGCGCGGTGCAGTCGGGCAAGCGCGTGCAGGCGCTCGGCGGCGCGAAGAACCATCTCGTCGTGATGCCCGACGCGAACATCGACCAGGCGGTCGATGCGCTGATCGGCGCCGCGTACGGCTCGGCCGGCGAGCGTTGCATGGCGATCAGCATCGCGGTGCTGGTCGGCGACGTGGCCGACAAGATCGTGCCGGCCGTGGCCGAACGCGCGCGCAAGCTGGTGATCGGCGACGGGATGTCGCCGGAAGTCGAGATGGGGCCGATCGTCACCGGCGAAGCGCTCAAGCGCATCGAAGGCTATATCGAGCAAGGCGTGAACGAAGGCGCGCAACTGGTGGTCGACGGCCGCGGGCTGCGCGTGCCGGGCCGCGAGGCCGGCTTCTTCACCGGTGGCACACTGTTCGACCACGTGAGCCCCGACATGCGGATCTACAAGGAAGAGATCTTCGGGCCGGTGCTCGGCTGCGTGCGCGTGAAGGATTTCGGCGAGGCGGTCGACCTGATCAACGCGCACGAGTTCGGCAACGGCGTGTCGTGCTTCACGAGCGACGGCGGGATCGCGCGCGAATTCGCGCGGCGCATCCAGGTCGGCATGGTCGGCATCAACGTGCCGATTCCGGTGCCGATGGCGTGGCACGGCTTCGGCGGCTGGAAGAAGAGCCTGTTCGGCGACATGCACGCGTACGGCGAGGAAGGCGTGCGCTTCTACACGCGCCAGAAGTCGGTGATGCAGCGCTGGTCGTCGAGCATCGGCAAGGGCGCCGAGTTCGCGATGCCGACCGCGAAGTAAGCCGGCCGGTGCGCCCTCCGCCGATCCGTTCGGCGGGCGGCGCACCGGCAGTCGGGATCAACCGGCCTTCGTGCCGTGCGCGCCGTCGGCGGTCGGCAGGTACGACAGCTCGAGCCGGTACGCGAGCGCGACGAACAGGCTCTGCGCAAGGCCCATCGTGGCCGTCAGCGCGCGAAAGCCGAACGTCGCGCTGTCCTGCACCATCAGCGTCACTTCCGCTTCCCGCGCAAGCGGGCTCATCCGGCTGTCGGTGATCGCGATCAAGCGTGCGCCGCGCTGCGCGGCCTGCTGCGCGACCTGCACGGTCTCGTCCGCATACGGCATGAACGAGATCGCGATCATCACGTCGCCCTCGCGCACCGAGCGGATCTGGCCGAGATGCATGCTGCCGAGCGCGTCGAACAGCCCGATGCGCTTGTCGGTGTGCTGCAGCGCATAGTCGAGATACACGGCGATCGGAAACGCACGCCGCGACCCGGCGATCCAGATCGCCTGCGTATCGGCGAGCAGGTCGACGGCCTGCGCGAGTGCCTGCGAATCGAGTGTCTGCCGCAACTGCTGCATCCCGGCAATGCTGCCCTTGATGAATTCGTCGGCGATCTGTTCGGGCTGCAGGCTCGAGGAGCCGGCCTCGATCACGTCGCGCAGCCGCAGGTTGTACGCACGCCCCGGCGCGATCTGCTGCGCGAGCCCCTCGCGGAACAACCGCTGCATCTCGGAGAAACCGGAGAAGCCGAAGTGCTTCGCGAACCGCACGACGGCCGACGGCTGGACGCCGCAGGCTTCCGCGAGCGACTGGATGCCTTCCAGCCCAAGCTGGTCCCGATGCGTTTCCACGTGGCGCGCGATCACCTTCAGGCGATTGCTGAGGCCGTCGTACTCCTGCGTCAGGTGCTGCAGGAACGCCTCGACGGTGGCGGGAGGTTTCTCGGATGAGCTCATCGGATAGCGCGAAGTTGACGGCCCCGATGCGCGCGCGCGGCTGGCCGGCGCGGCCCGGGGCTCGACTGGATACATGCATGAAGGGCGAATTTAATCACGTTTGCGGCACGACCCGCGCCGCCGGCTCGCTCCCACGCGCTCGGTCATCACTTGCACACGCTCCACGGCAAGACTGGAAACGATTGTCCAACGCGCTCGCTGCGCCGTAAAGATCAGGGTGTGTACCAAGGCCGGCTACCACGGCGAAGCGTGGTGCAGCCGACCTGCCTCCGTTCAACGATAGTCGACCCACACGCCGCCCGCATCGGCCGAACGCACGCAATTCTCGACCCAGCGCACGCCCTCGACGCCCGCGTGGACGTCCGGAATGCGGATGGCCCTCACCGCTGCGGCGTCGCCGCGATCGGCCGCATCCATCGCGAGTGCGAAACGCGCGTACAGGTTCGACCATGCCTCGAACAGCCCTTCCGGATGCCCGGCACCGATGCGGTCTTCGCGCGTGGCGTTCGGATGCAGGTACGGCATCCCGCGATCGAGCACCTGCGCGGGCTGCCCCTGGATTTCGTAGCGCAACTGGTTCGGATGCTCGTCCCACCATTCGACGCTCGCCTTCGAGCCGATCACGCGCACCTTCTGCCCGTGCATCGAACCGGCGTTCACCGCGCTCGACCACACGTAGCCGATCGCGCCGGTGTCGTACTCCATGATCGTGAACGCGTTGTCCTCGAGCGGCGCGCGGCTCTTCACGAAGCTCTGCCGCGAACACATCAGCCGGCGGATCTTCAGTTCCGGCGCCATCACCTCGGAGATGTACAGCGGATGCGTGCCGATGTCGCCGAGCACGTAGCTCGGGCCCGCGAACTTCGGATCGACGCGCCAGCGCGCGGCCGCGCTCGCGGCCTCGACGCCCTCGCTGTGGAACCCGTGTGCGAACTGCATCTGCACGATGCGGATTTCGCCGAGATCGCCGCGCGCGATCATCTCGCGCGCCTGTTCGATCATCTGGTGTCCGGAATAGCCGTATGCGACGCCGACGATCCGGTTCTTTTCGACCGACAGCCGCTGCAGCGCCTCGGCCTCCTCGGTCGTGAAGCACAGCGGCTTCTCGCAGACCACGTGCAGCCCCGCGTTCAGCGCGGCGCGGCAGATCTCGAAGTGCGTGTTGTTCGGCGTCGCGATCGACACCGCACGGATGCCGTCCGGGCGGCGCGCCTCGGCGTCGAACATCGTCGCGTAGTCGGGATAACAACGCTCGGCGGCGACGCCGAGCTTCACGCCGAACTGGCGGCCGCGTTCGGGATCGATATCGAACGCGCCGGCGACCAGCTGGAAGCTGCCGTCGCGCAACGCGGCCGACCGGTGGCTGTAGCCGATCTGGCTGCCGAGCCCGCCGCCGACCGTGCCCCAGCGAATCGAATGTCCAAGCAGAATCTGTCCGTCAATCATGATGGTGGTGTTCCTGGTCCGTGTTCAGGGGGTTCGGGGGTGCAACGCGCGATGCATCATGCGAAGCCGGCCGACGCGAGAAACGCGCGGCTCGCGGCGACGTCGCGCAGGCTCGTGCCGGCATTGCGCGGGTCGCGCTCCTGTTCGATCGTGATGTACCCGGCGTAGCCGATGTCGTCGAGCGCGTGGCGGATCGACCGGTAGTCGAGCACGCCGGTGCCGATCGGGCACATCACGCCGCGCGCGCACGCGGCGAAGAACGCGATGTGCTCGCCCATCACCGCGTCGTACACGCCCGCGTCGATGTCCTTGAAGTGCACATAGTCGAGGCGCGCCGCATGGCGGCGCAGCCAGGTTTCCGGGTCCATGCCCGAGTAATGCAGGTGGCCGGTATCCAGACAGAGGCCGGCCGTGTCGGCCGGAACGTCGGCGACGATCCGGTCGATCTCGTCCGCGAATTCGATGTAGCCGCCCGCATGCGGATGGATCACCGTGCGCACGCCGAATTCGTCGCGCGCGATCGTCGCGATCTGCCGGATGTGCTCGACCATGCCGGCCCAGCGTGCGCCGGACAGCCGCGGCGCGCGATCGCCGTGGCCGGCCGCGTAGTCGCGTTCTTCATGCCCCCAGTCAATCACGACCAGGTACGGCGCCGCGTAGCGCTGGCCGTCCTGCGTCGGCAGTTTCGGCAGCCGCGTGATCAGCGCGCAGATCTCGCGCGTCTGGCGCAACAGGTTCGGCAGGTTCTCCGGCGCCACGAGATCGTCGAAGATCGTACCGGCGGTGATGCTCAGGCGTTGCCGCTCGAGCTCGGCGCTCACCACGTCGAGTTCGAGCGGGATGTAGCCGTACGGCCCGAGCTCGATGCCCGAGTAACCGGCCTGCGCAGCCTCGGCGAGCACGTGCCGCCACGGCGGCAGGTGCGGGTTCTTCACGTCGTCGACGCCCCAGCAACACGGCGCGCAGCCAATCTTCATCGTCATGTCGGTCTCTCCTGCGGTTCAGCCGCGATAGAACGCGGGGCGTTCGGCCATCGCGATCGATTCGACCGCGCCGCTCTGCTGGGCCCGTACGCACGCGTCGGCCGCGACCGCCGCCGCGTAGCCGTCCCACGCGGACGGCCCGGTCAGCGCGCCCTGCCGCACGCCGTCGATGAACGCCTGCAGCTCGACGTCGTAAGACGCGATGAAGCGCTCCTTCCAGTCGGTCATGATCTCGACCGACTGCCGCGCCGCATGCTTGAGCCCGACGGCCGGCGGATCGGGCAGCTTCGCGATGCCCTGCTCGCCGACGACCTCGCACTGAATGTCGTAGCCGTACTGGCAGTTCACGAAGATCTCGACGTCGATGCGCACGCCGCTCGCGGTTTCGAGCAGCACGATCTGCGGATCGGCGAGATGCGCGGATGCATGGCGCGTCTTCTTCGGATAGACGACCTGCGCGCTCGTGTAATCCTCGCCGAGCAGCCAGCGCAGCACGTCGAGCTCGTGGATCAGCGTGTCGGTGATCGCCATGTCGGTCGTGTAGCGCTCGCCGACCGACTGGTTGCGGTGCGCGCAATGCAGCATCAGCGGCGCACCGATCTGGCCGCTGTCGATCACGCGCTTGAGCGCGCGATAGCCTTCATCGTACGGCCGCATGAAGCCGACCTGCACGAGCCGCTTGCCGTGCGCGACTTCGGCTTCGACGATCCGCATGCAGCCGTCGGCCGTGACGGCCAGCGGCTTCTCGCAGAACACCGGCTTGCCGTGCGCGATCGCGTCGAGCACGAACGCTTCGTGCGTCGGCCCCCACGACGTGACGAGCACGGCCTGCACGTCGGCGGCCGCGACCACTTCGTGGCCGTCGCCGTAGATCTCGGCGTCGAGCCCGTACTTCGTCACCGCATCGCGCGCCTGCTGCGGATCGATGTCGTTGACGGCCACGACGCGCGCGCCGGACAGCGTGCGCGTCAGTCTGCGAATATGGTCCTGGCCGATCGCGCCGCAGCCGATCACGCCGATTTGCAAGGTCATGCAGTTCTCTCCAGTCGTTCGTTCATCAGCGGCGCGGCCCGTGCCGCGCCGGTCAGCAATCGGTCATCAGTCAGCGCGCGGTGCGATCGAAATGGCGATCGACGTAGCGCTGGATCGCGTCACGCATGTAGCGCGACGACGCTTCCGCGCGGTCCTCCCACGCGAACACGCACGACGACATCACGCCGTCGAAGCCGGCGGCGCCGAGTGCGCGGAAAAACACGTCCCAGTCGATCTCGCCCTGCCCGATGTCGAGATGCTGGTGCACGCGGATCTGGTTCGAGCCGGGCGGGTTCACGATGTAGCGCAGCTGGCTGCTCTTGCGGTGGTCGAACGTGTCAGCCACGCGCACGTGCGCGAGGATCGGCGCGGCCTGCGCGATCATCGCGGCCATGTCGTCGCCGTAGTAGAACGTGTGCGGCGCGATATACGACAGCTTCAACGACGGCGAACCGAGATTCGTGACGATGTCGATCGCCGGCTGCAACTGCTCGATCCAGTCCTCCGGATGCGGCTCGACCGACAGCACGATACGTTCGCGCTCGAGGATCGGCAGCAGTTCGTCCATCGAGCGGAACCACGCGGCCTCGCACAGCTCCTTCGGGTTCGCGCCCGGCCGCTCGCCGACCGAGCGCTCGGGCGACGCGCCGCGCCCGAACTCCGACACCATCAGCGGGCACTCCATCTCGACTGCCACCTCGATCGCCTTCTTCCAGCAGCGCACCGCCCATTGCCGCTCGTCGTCGAACGGGCTGGCCCAGCGGTACATCGGCTGCAGCGACGCGAGGCCCACGCCGCTCGCGCGCAGCGCCTGGCGGAATGCGGCCATGCGTTCGCGGGTCGCGCGCGGCATCACCCACCAGTCGAGAAAGTCGCTGCGCGGCGACAGCTCGATCTGGTCGTAGCCGAGCTCGGCCACCGCGTGCGGCAGGCGATCGAGCGGCAGATGGCGAATCATGTAGGGGTCCAGTGCGATCTTCATCGGGGGTCCTTTGCGAAGTCTGATTCCGGGCTCACGCGCGCGCTCAGCGACGCGACTTCTTGTTGCGGTACTGATCGGCGATCACGGCCGCGACGATGATCGCGCCCTTCACCATCTCCTGGTAGTACGCGTCGATGCGGATGAACGTGAAGCCCGACGTCATCACGCCGAGGATCAGCACGCCGATCACGGTGCCCGTCACGCGGCCGAGGCCGCCCGACAGCGACGTGCCGCCGATCACGACGGCCGCGATCGCATCGAGCTCGTACATCACGCCCATGCCCGACTGGCCGGAGATCGCGCGCGCGGCCGTCACGGTACCGGCGATGCCGCTCAACAGGCCCGCGATCGCGTAGACGAAGATCAGGTGCCGCGTGACGTTGATGCCGGACACGACGGCCGCGTGGCGGTTCGCGCCGATCGCATACGTGTACTTGCCGAAGCGCGTGTAGCGCAGCACGACGTGGAAGATCGCGGCCACCACCAGGAAGATGATCACCGGATTCGCCCCTGCACCGATCGCCGCGAACGGGTCGGTCAGCATCGACACCGGCATTCCGTTGGTGAACCACTTCGCGAAGCCGCGCGCGGCGACCATCGTGCCGAGCGTCGCGATGAACGGCGGGATGCCCGTCAGCGCGATCAGCGTGCCGTTCAGGAGGCCCACCAGCAGCCCGACGCACACGCCGGCCAGCACCGGCCAGATGACCGGCAGGTCGGTGAGGTGCGGAAACACCGCGCGCGGGAAGTCGGACACCTGCGCGAGGCTCGCCGACACGACGGCGGCCGCCGCGACGACCGAGCCCGACGACAGGTCGATCCCGCTGGTGATGATCACGAGGTTCACGCCGACCGCGATGATGCCGATCACGGCCATCTGCAGCACGATGATCTCGAGCCGCTCGGCATTGAACAGGAAGCTCTGGCCGACGACGATCCAGCCGACGACCTCGAAGAACAGGCTGATGCCGACCAGCACCAGGAAGATGCTCAGTTCGGGCGGCCACTTCGCATGCCGCGACTTGAGTGTCATGGTCTGCGCATCCGCGACCGGGTTCAGGTTGCCCATTTCAGTTGTCTCCAATCTTGTTGCGGCTCAGCGCGACGCGAGATCCATGATGCGGACCTGGTCGGCGTCCTTGCGATCGACGATGCCGGTCATGCGCCCTTCGTGCATCACCATCACGCGATCGCTCATCCCCAGCACTTCCGGCATTTCCGACGAGATCATCAGCACCGCGACGCCCTTGCCGGCGAGCGCGCTGACGAGCCGGTGGATCTCGGCCTTCGCGCCGACGTCGATGCCGCGCGTCGGTTCGTCGAGGATCAGGATGCGCGGCTGCGTGAGCAGCCACCGGCCGATCAGCACCTTCTGCTGGTTGCCGCCCGACAGGTTCTGGATTTCCTCGTGCAGCCCGGGCGACTTCACGCGCAGCATCCGGCTCATTTCCTCGCAGTCGCGCTTCAACTGCGCCTGCTGCACGAAATTGAACTTCACGTAGCGGTGGCTCAGCACCGCCGCTTCCATGTTCGCGAGCAGGTCGAGATTCAGGAAGCAGCCGGAATCCTTGCGGTCCTCGGTGAGGAACGCCATCCCGTGTTTCATCGCCTGCGCGGGCGTCGCAATACGCACCGGCTTGCCGTCGATGCGGATCTCGCCCGACGTGGCCGGCACGACGCCGAACAGCGCCTCTGCGACGTTCGAGCGCCCGGAGCCGACGAGGCCCGCGACGCCGAGGATTTCGCCCGCGCGCAGTTCGAAGCTCACGTCGCGGAACACGCCGTCGACGCAGAGATCCTTCACCGACAGCACGACGTCGCCGATCGGCACGTCTTCTTTCGGGAACATCTGCGTGATTTCGCGCCCGACCATCATGCGGATGATGTCGTCGCGCGTGACGTCGCTCGACGCATGCGTGCCGATGTACTTGCCGTCGCGAAACACCGAGAACTCGTCGGCGATCTCGAACAGCTCGTTCATCTTGTGGGTGATGTAGACGATGCCCTTGCCCTGCTCGCGCAGCTGGCGAATGATGCGGAACAGGTGCGTGACTTCCTTGTCGGTCAGCGCGGAGGTCGGCTCGTCCATGATCAGCACGTCCGAGTCGAACGACACGGCCTTCGCGATCTCGACCATCTGGCGGCTCGCGACGGTCAGCGTGCGCACGTCGGTCTCCGGATCGATGTCGATCGACAGCCGCTCGAACAGCGCGGCCGTGCGGCGGCGCAGCTCGGCGTGATCGATCAGGCCGAAACGGTTCTTCGGTTCGCGGCGAATCCAGATGTTCTCCGCGACCGTCATGTACGGCATCAGGTTGAGTTCCTGATGGATCATCGCGATGCCGCGGTCGAGCGCATCGAGCGGGCCGTTCAGCACGACCGGTTCGCCGTTGATCAGGATTTCGCCCTGGTCGGGCGTGTAGACGCCCGCAATGATCTTCATCAGCGTGGACTTGCCGGCGCCGTTCTCACCCATCAGCGCATGCACGGTGCCGCGGCGCACGCGGAACTGCACGCCGTCGAGCGCGACGACGCCGGGAAAGGACTTGCCGACGCCGCGCACCTCGAGCACGCAGTCGGCCATGGGCGCACCGGACGAACCGGGCGCGGCGGACGACGCGGCCGGCGCGCTTTCGCTGGCCATCGAGCGCGCGATCCTGGCTGTAAACATGGACGTTCCTCGAAAATCGCGCGCGAACCCGGTCGCGCCGGGCCCGCGCAGTTCAGCGGAAAAACCGGTCAGTGCTTCGCGTACTGGTTCATGTTCTCCGGCGTCACGAGTTCGAACGGCACGTTCACGTAGCGATCGACCGGCTGCTTCTTCGCGAGCTTGAGCGCCGCGGCCACCGCCTGCGCGCCCTGCCCGGTCGCGTTCTGGTACACCGACACCTTCAGCTCGCCGGCCTTCATCGCCGCGAGCCCGTCCGGCGTCGCGTCGATACCGGCGACGACCGTCTTCGGCGTGAGCTTGCGCGCGGCCTTCAGCGCGTTGATCGCGCCGATCGCCATTTCGTCGTTGTTCGACACGATCGCGTCGAACTTGGTCCCGGAGCTCAGCCAGTTCATCGTGATGTCCTGGCCCTGCGTGCGGCTCCACTTGCCTTCGCGCTTGTCGACGATCTTCATGCCCGCGCATTCCTTCGTCGCGATCACGTCCTCGATGTCCTTGGTGCGCGCGCGCGCCGATTCGTTGGACAGCTCGCCCATCAGCACCAGGAGGTCGCCCTTGCCGCCGAGCAGCTTGCACACCTGGCGCGCCTGCAGCGTGCCCGACTGCTTTTCGTCGGACGCGACGACCGCGACGCCGGCCGGCAGCTTGTCGAAATCGACCGGCTTGCGGTTCACGTAGATGAGCGGGATCTTCGCCGCGGTCACCATCTTCGTGATCTTCGGCGTCGCGTCGGTATCGACCGGATTCACGATGATCGCGTCGACCTTCTGCGCGATCATGTTCTGGACCTGGCTCAACTGCTTGCCGACGTCATTGCCGCCGTCCTCGATCTGCACCGTCGCGCCGTCCTTCTTCGCCGAATCGGCGATGCTGTTGCGCAGGATGGTCAGAAACGTGTCGTCGAACGATGCCATCGTCACGCCGATCTTCTCGGCATGCGCGAGCGGCGCAGCCAGGATCGCGGCGGCCGCGACGGCCATCAGCTTGGTCTTCATGATCAATCTGTCTCCTCATCTCCGGGGGCGGAAGACGGCGCGTTGCGCGCCGCCGGGCCGAGTCCGATCTGGTCCGATCGGGACTGAAGCATCCGGATGAAACTGTAGATCACTTCCTCGAAAATTTGGAAATTTATTTCTACGTGATTTCACCTAGGGAACTGTATTTCCAAAAAGTCTAGACTCCGTTCCGTAGCCCGACTCCCGGTGGCAGGCAGCCTCGTGTCGTGCGGCATAGGCCGCGGACAGTCGCCACCGGATCGGTCCCCTAATCTGCCGGCAGCGCCGAACGCCGGCCGCGAGCGTGACACGTGATATGAGCCTGCTGAACTTTCCGAGTGACCGCCCCATCGATCTCGCCTGCCTCGGCCGCGTGGCCGTGGATCTCTATGCGCAGCAGTACGGCAGCCGCCTCGAGGACGCGCGCAGCTTCCAGATGTATCTCGGCGGCTCGTCGGGCAACGTCGCGTTCGGCGTCGCGCGGCTCGGGTTGAAGACCGCGATGATTTCGCGCGTCGGCGACGAGCAGATGGGCTGCTTCCTGCGCGAGACGCTCGAGCGCGAAGGCTGCGACACGAGCCAGCTGCAGACCGACCGCGAGCGCCTCACCGCGCTGGTGCTGCTCGGGCTGAAGGATCGCGATACGTTCCCGCTGCTGTTCGTGCGCGAGAACTGCGCGGACATGGCCGTGCGCGCCGACGAGATCAGCGAGGATTTCATCGCCGGTTGCCGCGCACTGGCGATCACCGGCACGCATCTGTCGACGTCGGGCACGCGCGAAGCGTCGCTGACTGCGCTCGGCTATGCGCGCCGCCACGGCGCGGTCCGCATCCTCGACATCGACTACCGGCCGGTGCTGTGGGGACTGACCGCGCGCGGCGCCGGCGAAAACCGCTACGTGCCCGACGCGCAGGTGACACGGCAACTGCAGCAGGTACTCGGCGAATTCGATCTGCTGGTCGGCACCGAGGAGGAATTCCTGATCGCGGGCGGTGTGCCGCATGACCTGATCGGGTCGTTGCAGGCGGTGCGCGCGATCACGAACGCGACGCTGGTCGTCAAGCGCGGCGCGCTCGGCTGCTGCGTGATCGAAGGCGACATTCCGGCCGGCATCGACGCTGCGCCGACCTTTCTCGGCGAGCGCGTCGAGGTGCTCAACGTGCTCGGCGCGGGCGATGCGTTCCTGTCCGGCCTGCTGTCGGGGCTGCTGCGCGGGCGCGACTGGGCCGAATCGACGCGCATCGCGAACGCGTGCGGCGCGATCGTCGTGTCGCGCCATGCGTGCTCGGCCGCGATGCCGACGCCGGCGGAACTCGCGCACTGGTTCGACGGCAGCCGCAATCCGCAGGTCGACGCCGACCGCACGCTCGCGCACCTGCATCGCGTGACGGTGCCACGCCGAGAATGGGACGACCTGTGCGTGATGGCGTTCGACCATCGCAGCCAGTTCTACGAGCTGGCGGTGCAGGCCGGCGCGGACGAAGCGCGGATCAAGACGTTGAAGCGCCTGCTCGTGCGCGCGGTCGAACAGGTCGAGCGCGATCGCGGCATCGCCGGCCACGTCGGCGTGCTGATCGACGGCGGCGCGTACGGTAGCGACGCGCTCGCGTCGGCCACCGGGCGCGGCTGGTGGGTCGGCCGTCCGGTCGAGCTGCCGGGCTCGCGGCCGCTGCGCTTCGACGACACGCGCTCGGTCGGCTCGTCGCTCACGCACTGGCCGACCGAACAGGTCGTGAAGTGCCTCGTCCACTATCACCCCGACGACCCTGTCGACCTGCGCGTCGAGCAGGAGCAGCGCGTGCTGGAACTGTGGGAAGCCACGCGCGCGAGCGGCAACGAGCTGCTGCTGGAAATGATTCCGCCGCGCGCGGTCACGCCGGCCGGCACCGAGGACGACGCGGTGCTGCGCACGATCGCGCGCTTCTACAACCTCGGCGTGAAGCCCGAATGGTGGAAGCTCACGCCGCTCACCGCCGACGGCTGGGCGCGGCTCGCCGCGCTGATCGCCGAGCGCGACCCGCATTGCCGCGGCGCGGTGATCCTCGGGCTGAACCAGCCGCTGCAATACCTCGTCGACAGCTTCCGCTCGGCGACCAACCCGATCGTCAAGGGCTTCATGGTCGGGCGCACGTTGTGGGCCGATGCGTCGCTGAACTGGTTCGCGGGCCGGATCGACGATCAGGCGCTGATCGACGAAGTGGCCGGCAACTTCGCGCAACTGGTCGACGCGTGGCTGGGCCGCCGTACCGCCGCGCGCGCCGCCGCGGCCTGATGCCCGTGTTCGTGACGACCACCCGACTTCTCTCTATCGAACGACGATGACCACCACCGTAAGACTGACCGTCAGCCAGGCGCTCGTGCGCTACCTGGCCGCCCTGCGCGCCGAAGTCGTCCAGCCCGACGGCCGCACCGAGATCCTGCCGTACTGCGGCGGCGTGTTCGCGATCTTCGGCCACGGCAACGTGGCCGGGCTCGGCGAAGCGCTGCACGCGGAGAAAGGCCGGCTGCCGACGTTTCGCGCGCACAACGAGCAAGGGATGGCCAATGCGGCCGTCGCGTTCGCGAAAGCGAATTTCCGCCAGCGGATGATGGCCGCGACGTCGAGCATCGGCCCCGGCGCCACCAACATGCTGACTTCGGCCGCGCTCGCGCACGTCGGCCGCTTGCCGCTGCTGCTGCTGCCCGGCGACGTGTTCGTGTCGCGGCTGCCCGACCCGGTGCTGCAGCAGGTCGAGGATTTCGAACAGGGCGACGTCAGCGCGAACGACTGCTTCCGGCCAGTCACGCGCTACTTCGACCGCATCACGTCGCCCGAGCAACTGCTCGTCGCGCTGCCGCGCGCGATCCAGGTAATGATCGATCCCGCGCAATGCGGACCCGTGTGCCTCGCGCTGCCGCAGGACGTGCAGACCTTCGCGTACGACTGGCCCGAGGATTTCTTCGCGCCGCCGCTGATCCGGATGCGCCGGCCGCCGGCCGACGCGCTCGAGCTCGCCGATGCGCTCGACGTGCTGAAGGCCGCGAAGAAGCCGCTGATCGTCGCCGGCGGCGGCGTGCTGTACAGCCAGGCGTGGGATACACTGCACGCGTTCGCCGACACGCACGGCGTGCCGGTCGCCGAATCGCAGGCCGGCAAGGGCAGCCTCGCGTGGGATCACCCGCTGAACCTCGGCTCGATCGGCGTGACGGGCTCGCCCGCCGCGAACCGCGCGGCCGCGCAGGCCGACGTCGTGTTCGCGGTCGGCACGCGGCTGCAGGATTTCACGACCGGCTCGCACGCGCTCTACGGCGACGCGACGCTGCTGAGCCTGAACGTGCAGCCGTTCGACGCGGGCAAGAAGCGCGGCCGGCAACTGGTGGCCGATGCGCGCACCGGCCTCGGGCAACTGTCGGCCGCGCTGGCCGGCTGGCGCGCCGATCCGGCGTGGACCGCCGCGAACCGCGACCAGGCCGCCGCGTGGAACGCGCGCGTGACGGAGCTGACCACCCGGATTCCGAAGGACACGCTGCCGTACGACGCCGAAGTGATCGGCGCGGTGCGCGACTCCGCGGCCGACGCGGGGCGTGACAGCGCGCGCGACGATCTGGTCGTCTGCGCGGCCGGCACGCTGCCGGCCGAACTGCACAAACTGTGGCGCAGCGGCGTACCGGGCAACTACCACATGGACTATGCGTATTCGTGCATGGGCTACGAAGTCGCGGGCGGCCTCGGCGCGAAGCTCGCGCGGCCCGAGCGCGAAGTCATCGTGATCGTCGGCGACGGCTCGTACATGATGCTCAACGCGGAACTCGCGACCTCCGTGATGCTCGGCCGCAAGATCATCGTCGTGATCCTCGACAACCGCGGCTACGGCTGCATCGAGCGGCTGCAACTCAATTGCGGCGGCGCGAGCTTCAACAACATGCTCGACGACTGCGTGCCCGAAGGCGGCGAACGCTCGACGATCGACTTCGCGATGCATGCACGCTCGATGGGCGCCGAAGCCGTGCACGTGCGCGACGTCGGCGAGCTGCGCCACGAAATGAAGCGCGCGCGTGCGGCGACGACCAGCCAGGTGCTCGTGATCGACACTACGCACCAGCGCACGACCGACGACGGCGGCGCGTGGTGGGAAGTCGCGGTGCCGCAGGTGTCCGAACGCGCCGGCGTCGTGGACGCACACCGCGCGTATCTCGACGCGAAAAACCGCCAGCGGCGCTGATCCGCTCACCCTTTCCATCGGCCGCGCCGAGACAACACCATTCGAACCAGGAAACACGTCATGAGCTGGAACGTCCGCATCGGTATCAATCCCCTGTCGTGGATGAACGACGACCTGCCGTCGCTCGGCGGCGAGACGCCGCTCGAAACGGCGCTGAAGGAAGGCGCCGAAATCGGCTATGCGGGCTTCGAGCTCGGCAACAAGTTTCCGAAGACGGGCCCCGAACTGAAGGCGAAGCTCGCCGAATTCGGGCTCGTGTGCGTATCGGGCTGGTATTCGGGCTTCCTCGCGGAGCTCGCGCCGGGCATGACCGATGCCGATGCGGTCGCCGCCGAAATCGAGCACTGCCGCGCGCACATGACGAAGCTGCAGTACAACGACGTGAAAGTCGTCGTGTACGGCGAATGCGCGGGCACGATCCAGGGCAACATCGACACGCCGGTCGCGAAGCGGCCGCGTTTCGTCGACGACGCAGCGTGGCGGCGCTATGCGGCGCGCCTCGACGCATTCGGCGCGCACCTGCTCGACACGTACGGCATCAAGCTTGCCTACCATCACCACATGGGCGCATACGTCGAGTCGCCGGACGACGTCGACCGGCTGATGGCGCTGACCGATCCGGCGAAGGTGTTCCTGCTGTTCGACACGGGCCACGCGTATTTCGGCGGCGCGGCCGACCCGGTCGCGCTGCTGAAGAAGCACGTGTCGCGCGTCGCGCACGTGCATTGCAAGGACGTGCGGCCGCAGGTCGTCAACCAGGCGCGCAACGACGGCTGGAGCTTCCTGAACGGCGTGATCAACGGCACCTTCACGGTGCCGGGCGACGGCGCGCTCGACTACGACGCGACGCTGCGCACGCTGAAGGACGCTGGCTATGAAGGCTGGCTCGTCGTCGAGGCCGAGCAGGACCCGGCCGTCGCGCCGAGCTATGCGTATGCGAAGAAAGGCTACGAATCGCTGCGCGCAATCGTCGACCGGTTGAGCGCGTAAGACGGCACGCAGGCGCGTGAGCGCTCGAGCCCTACCCTATTGCGGAGACCCATTTCATGACGATTTCTCCCCTGCTGATCAAGGCATCCGCCGACCGCGAGATCTGTAACGTCACGCCCGAATCGGCCGGCTGGAAGCACGTCGGCTTTCGCGCGCTGCGCCTGAAGGCCGGCGACACGGAAACGCTCGACACCGGCACGCGCGAACTGTGCGTCGTGGTGCTGACGGGCACCGTGCGTGCCGAAGTCGACGGCGAAACCTACGATGCACTCGGCAAGCGCGACAGCGTGTTCGAGGACGTGTCGCCGGACGCGCTGTACGTGCCGGGCGGCAAGCGCGTCACGCTGGTCGCGACGCGCGATGCGGAAGTCGCGCTGTGCACCGCGCCGTACGCGAGCGGCGACAAGCGCGTGCTGCGCCTCGACGGCGAGCGGATGCGCCGTTCGGTGCGCGGGCAAGGCACCAACACGCGCTACGTATGCGACATCCTGATGGGCGACAATCCGGCCGCCGACCGGCTGCTCGTCGTCGAAGTCGTCACGCCGGCCAGCCATTCGAGCAGCTATCCGCCGCACAAGCACGACCGCGACGCGGCGCCCGACGAGACGTCGCTCGAGGAAACCTATTACCACCGGATCGATCCGCCGCAGGGTTTCGCGTTCCAGCGCGTGTACACGGACGACCGCAGCCTCGACGAAGCGTGCGCGGTCGAGAACCACGACGTCGTGATGGTGCCGCGCGGCTATCACCCGGTGGTCGCGCCTCACGGCTACAACCTGTACTACCTGAACGTGATGGCGGGCCCGAGCCGCGCGTGGGCGTTCAAGAACGATCCCGCGCATGAGTGGATGCTCGACGCGGCGCCGAAACGTTGAAGTGCTGAAGAAGTGCTGACGTGCTGAAACGCCGAAGCACTGAATGGAACACGGGCCCTCGCGCGGCCCCTGACGATGCGACGCCCGGCACGCGCGTACCGCGCCGGCCACGCTACGGAGCCGCCATGGTGACGCCCCCCTTTCGCCTTGCACCCCACGCCTTCGACGACGACGCGTCGAACCCGGCCCTGCCGCACTTCAATGCGGCCGTCGCACGTCGAATGGGCGAAATCGCGGTCAACCTCGCGTCGCGACGCGGGCTGCCGATCGCGGTCGGCATCGTCGGCGGGCACGCACCACTGTTCTACTGCGCGCTCGACGGCAGCGGCGCGCACGACGGCGATGCGATCCGCCGCCGGCAGAACACGGTGCTGCGGTTCGGCCAGAGTTCGCTCGCGGTCGGCGCTTGCTTCCGGCGTGCCGGCTGGTCGCTGCGCTCGCAGGGCCTGTCGGACGACGACTATGCGCTCGACGGCGGCGGTGTGCCGTTGCGGGTCGCCGGGGCCGGCATCGTCGGCGCGATGACGATCGCGGGGCTCGGCTCCGAAGCCAATCACGCGCTCGTCGTCGAATGCCTGCGCTGGCACGTCGGCGCGAATGCGCTCGCAATGAGCGCGTAGCGGCGCGAACGGCGCACACGCACCGTTCGCGTGGACTGCGTGGATGCTCAGCGCAGCCCGCCGCTCGCGACGAGACGCTCGCCGGTCAGCCAACGTGCATCGTCCGACGCGAGAAATACGGCGACCGACGCGATGTCGTTCGGCTCGCCGAGCCGGCCGAGCGGCGTCTGGCTACGCACCTGTGCGTCCATATCGGAACCGATGATGCCCGCGCTGTGCGTGCCTTCGGTCACGACCATCCCCGGGTTGATCGCGTTCACGCGGATCTTGCGCGGGCCGAGTTCGAGCGCGAGCACGCCGGTGATCGCGTCGACCGCGCCCTTCGTGCCGCTGTACACGGCGCTGGCCGGCGGCGTGATGCTGGTCACCACCGAGCTGATGTTGATGATGCTCGCGCCTTCGCCGAGATGCTTGACCGCGGCCTGCGTGGTCAGCAGCACGCCGAACACGTTCGTGTCGAACTGCCGGCGGTAGTGTTCCTCGGTGATTGCTTCGATCGGTGCGAATTCGTACACGCCGGAGTTGTTGACGAGCACGTCGAGACGGCCGTACGTGTCGATCGCGGTATCGACGATGCGCTGCGCATCGGCGGCCTTCGACACGTCGCCGCCGACCGCGACCGCGCGGCCGCCCGCTTCGGTGATCGCGCTCACGACCGCGTCCGCACCCGCCTTGCTGCTCGCGTAGTTGACGACGACCGCTGCGCCTTCGTCGGCCAGTGCCTTTGCGATTGCCGCGCCGATGCCCTTGGATGCGCCCGTGACGATCGCGACCTTGCCTGTCAGCTTGCTCATGATTTCATTCCTCAGTCCGAAGACGTTCGATGGATGGTGCCGGTTGCCGCGACGATGCGTTGACGCGTCGACGCGTTGTGAGGGCGACCGGCCTGACTGGCAATGTACGTTGCGGCACCGCAGCGATAAAGCGGCTCGACGCGAATTGACTGGCGGAGTTTGCCGAACAATCGACCGGGCGCGGTCAGCCGGCGCTCAACCACGCATCGGCGACCTCGCCGCCCAGCCCGTCGAGCGCGCCGTCGTAGACGATCCGTCCGCGCCCCATCACCGCAACGCGCCGCGCGAGCCGCGGCGCGAGTTGCAGCCGCTGCTCGATCAGCATGATCGCGACGCCATCGGCCTGCAGCGCGGCGAGGCATGCGCCGACTTCGTCGACCGCGAGCGGCGCGAGCCCCTCGGCCGGCTCGTCGACGATCAGCCCGCGCGGGCGGCCGGCGAGTGCGCGCACCAGCGCGAGCACCTGCTGCTCGCCGCCCGACAGCCGCCCGGCTTTCACGTCCGCGCGCGCGGCCAGCAGCGGAAAACGCTCGAACAGACGATCGAGCGCCGTGCGTTCGGCGGCGCCGCTCGCGCCGCGCAAACCGAGCCGCAGGTTGTCGCGCACGCTCAGCAGCGGAAACACGTCGCGGCTTTCAGCCACGTAAGCAACGCCGCGCCGCGCGATCTCGAACGTGCGCGCACCCGCGCATTCGGCGCCGGCGATGCGCACCGAGCCGGCCGTGCGTACGAGCCCCATCACGGCCTTCGCGAGTGTCGAGCGTCCCGAGCCGTTGCGGCCGAGCAGCGCGAGCGTCTCGCCCGGCGCGAGCGCGAGATCGACGCCGTCGAGCACGGGCTGCCTCCCGTACCACGCGCGCAGCCCGCGAATGTCGAGCACGGCGTTCATGCCGCGCCCTCGCCCAGGTACGCGGCACGCACGCTCGGATCGGCGCGGATCGCATCGGGCGCGCCGGTCGCGACCACCGCGCCGCGCACGAGCACCGTGATGCGTTCGGCGAAACCGAACACCGCGTCCATGTCGTGCTCGATCATCAGCACCGTGCGGCCCTGCGTCGTCGCACGGATCAGCGCGATCATCCGCGCCGCCTGCGCGCGGCTCATGCCGGCCGTCGGCTCGTCGAGCAGCAGCGTACGTGCACCGCTCGCGAGCGCGATCCCGAGATCGAGCGCGCGTTGCTCCGCGTAGCTCAATTCACCGGCCGGCGTGTCGCGCCGCGCGTCGAGGCCGATGTCGTACAGCACGCGCGCGGCCGCGAGATCGATCGACGCCGATTCGCGCAGCCGGGTCCACCAGCGCCGCCGCTCGGCCGGCGCATGCAGCGCCGCGCAGCGCAGGTTGTCGAATACGCTCAGGCGCGCGAATGCGCTCGTCTGCTGGAAACTGCGGCCGATGCCGAGGCGGCTCGCGACGACCGGCCCGCGCCCGCGCAGCTCGACGCCGTGCAGCATGACGCGCCCGCGCGTCGGGCGCGTCGCCCCGGCGATCACGCCGAACAGCGTCGACTTGCCCGCGCCGTTCGGTCCGATCAGCGCGTGGCGCTCGCCGGCCGCGATGCTCAGATCGACGCCGTCGAGCACGGTCTGCGCGCCGAAGCGCTGCACCACGCCGTGAAGCGCGATCGCGTTGCCGTTCATCGTGCGTCCTCCTGCGTGGCGACCGCCGCGCCGTGCCCGAGCCGCGCGCGCCAGCCCCACAGCAGCGTGCCGATGCCGGCCGCCGAAGCCGCGACGGCCCAGCCGACCGGCGTATCGGCGTCGATGCCCCATGTGCCGAAAGCGAGGCCCGTGCCGTCGTCCTGCGCGAAGCGCCACGCATAGCCGAGCTCGGCCGCGCAGACGATCGCGACGCCCCAGAACACGCACGCACCGATCGCGCACAGCACCCGCCAGCGCTCGGTCGCCGGCACATCGCGCCGCAATGCATGCGCGAGCGCCTGCGCGATGCCGGCGATCCCGCCCGGCGCGGCCACGACGACCGCGACGAACAGCACGCCCAGATACAGCGCCCACGCACGCGACACGCCCGCGACGCCGATACTCAGCGCGGTCAGCACGGCCGCGCCGGCCGCCGGCCCGAAGAACGCACCGGTGCCGCCGATCACCGCGGCGATCAGCACGGTCGCCGAGCGCGCCATCGACACGCTGTCGGGCGTCGCGAGTTCGACGTCGATCAGCGTCAGCGTGCCGGCGACGCCGGCGAAGAACGATGCGCAGGTGACCATCGCGAGCCGCACGCGGCGCGGATCGGTGCCGAGCGCCGCGACGCGCGCCGGGTTGTCGCGCACCGCGTTCGCGAGCCGCGCGAGCGGTGTGCGCGTCAGCACATGCATGGCCGCCGCCGACACGACGCACCACGCGGCGATCAGCGCATACGCGTGGGCCGGCGCGCCGAAATACCCGTTGCCCCACGGCGCGCCGCTCGCCCGGTCGATCGGCACGCCGCCGATCCCGCCGAACCACGCGGGCACGCTCCACGCGGCGGCCGCGACGCATTCGCCGAGCCCGAGCGTGATCATCGCGAACGCGGTGCCCGAGCGGCGCGTCGCCAACAGCCCGGCGACGAACCCGAAGCCCGCGCCGGCCATGCCGCCGACGAGCGGCAGCAGCGGCAGCGGGCCGCCGACGTGATTGAACCAGTGGGCGGCCGCGAACGCGCCGAGGCCTGCGAATGCCGCATGCCCGAACGACAACAGCCCGGTCGTGCCGAGCTGCAGGTTGTACGACAGCGCGAGCACGACGAGCGCGGCCGTCTGCGCGAGATAGCCGAGCACCGCACCATGCGGCCACAGCCACGCGGGCAGCGCGACGCACGCGGCGAACAGCGCCCAGCGCATGCATCCGGCCAATGCGCGGCTACGCATCGACACGCTCGCCGAACAATCCGCGCGGCCGCGCGACCAGCACCGCGACGAGCAGCAGGTACGGCACCAGCGGCGCCAGTTGCGCGATCGACACCGCTGCCACGCTGTCGGGCAGCGCGATCCCCGTCCATTGCGCGAGGTCGCGCAGCGACGTGTCGCTCGCGGCCGCGAAGGTCTGCGCGAAACCGACCGCGAGCGACGCGACGAACGCACCGCCGAGCGAGCCGAGCCCGCCGATCACGACCACCGCGAACACGACCGACCCGACCGTCTCGGCGAGCGCCGGTTCGATCACCGCGAGCGGCGCGCCGATCACGCCGGCCAGCGCCGCGAGCGCGGTGCCCGCGCCGAACAGCGCCGTCATCACGCGCGGCACATCGTAGCCGAGCGCCTCGACCGCCGCGCGATGCGTGAGCGCCGCGCGCACGACGAGCCCGATACGCGACGCGCGCAGCAGCACGCCGAGCGCGACCAGCATCGTCGTGGACATCGCCATCATGAACAGCCGGTAACGCGGCAAGGCGAGACCGAACACGGTCACGGGCGCGCCGTCGAACAGCGGCGGCACCGGCGCCGGCAGCGGCGCGAGGCCCCACACGAGTTTCGCGCCCTCGCCGATCAGGTATGCAAGACCGAAGGTCAGCAGCAGTTCGCTCGTATGGCCGCGCGCCTGCACGCGGCGCAGCAGCGCGCGTTCGCAGCCGGCGCCGAGCAGCCCGACCGCCAGCGGCGCGAGCACGAGCGCGGGCCAGAAGCCCGCCCAGGCCGCGATGCTGTAGCCCACGTACGCACCGAGCATGTAGAAGCTCGCATGCGCGAAGTTGAGCACACCCTGCACGCTGAAGATCAGCGTGAGGCCGGCCGACAGCATGAACAGCAGCAAGCCGTAGCTGAGGCCGTTGAAGGCCTGGAGCGCGAACGCGTGCACCGCGCAGCGTCAGGCGGCGAGCGGTTCGAGCGCGGCGCGCAGCGCGTCGGGCAGCGGCACCGGGCGGCGCGTGCCGCGATCGACGTACACGTGCACGAAATGCCCCTGCGCGGCGGGCGACGCATCGCCTTGCGCGAACAGCCCGACTTCGTAGCGCACGCTCGACGTGCCGAGCTTCACGACGCGCAGCCCCGCGTCGACCGATTGCGGGAACACGAGCGGCGCGAAGTAGTTGCACTGCGTCTCGACGACCAGCCCGATCGTCTGCCCGTGCTCGACGTCGAGCACGCCCGCGCGGATCAGGTACTCGTTCACGACGGTGTCGAAGTAGCTGTAGTAGACGACGTTGTTCACGTGCCCGTAGACGTCGTTGTCCATCCAGCGGGTCGTGATCGGCAGGAAGTGGCGATAGGCGTCGCGCGGACGCGGCTGCGGCTTGTCGGACATGGCGATGGCGCTCAGGACGAGGGAAGCGAAGGGAACGATGGGAACGGTTGGAACGACGCGCGGCGGCCGAAGCACGCGGCGCGCCGGCAGGCAACGCGGCGCCGCGTCGCGATCACGCGCGGCACGGCGGACGACACGCCGCGGGCAGGCCGGCGCGTCACTGCCCCGGCCGGTCGACGAATTCGAAATCGAGGCCGCGCGCGCGCATCCAGTCGGCGAGCGCAACACCCGTGCCGGCACGCCACGGGCGCAGCAGCGGTGGATCGACGAGCTTGTATTCGAGCAGTTCCGGCGACAGCGACACCGTGCCCGACGCCCGCACGTGGTACGCGATGATCAGTTCGTTCTTGCGGATGAATTCGTACACGCCGACGAGCGACACCTGCTCGGCCTTCAGCGCGGTTTCCTCGAACACCTCGCGGGCGATGCCGTCCTCGGGCGTCTCGCCGTTTTCGAGGAAGCCGGTGATCAGCGCGAACATCCCTTCGGGCCACGCGGCGTTGCGCGCGAGCAGGATCTTGCCGTCGAGCTCGACGATCGCGGCGACGACCGGCAGCGGGTTGTTCCAGTGCACGTAGCCGCAGGTGTCGTCGGGGCAGGCCTGGCGGACGCGGCCGCCTTCATGGTCGGGATCGGAACGCTCGGTCAGCGGGCTCGCGCAGCGCGGGCAAAAGCGGTAGTCGGCGGTGGTCATCGATGGGGATCTGGCGAGCGCCGGGCATCGGCCTGCAGGCCGCGTCGGACACCCGCTCGGCGCGGGAAAGGCTTCATTCTAGCGAGTTTGCCCGCGCCCGAGACGATCCGGCCCCACCGGCGTCAGGGCAACCTGCGCCCGTGTGCGGCAGTCGCCGCGAAGCCGGCGGCGCCGAGCAGTAGCGCGGCCACCGCGACCCACAGCGCAGGTGTGAACGACCCGAAGCGCGCGGCCAGCGGCGCCGCGACGAGCGGCCCGAGGATCTGCCCGACGCCGTACGAGGCGGTCGCATAGCCCATCAGCCCGGCCGCGCGCTCGCCGTGCAGACGCCTTGCCTCGCGCATCGCGAACAGCGTGATCGCGGTGAACGGCAGGCCGAGCAGCGCGCTGCCGATCGAGAAACCGGCCGCGTTCGGCCACACGATCCCGGCTACGATACCGAGCGCCTGCGTCACGCAGCCGGCCGCCAGCAGCAGCCGGTTGTCCCAGTGTCCGGGCAGCCGCGCGGCGGTGATCGCGCCGAAGATCAGCGCGGCGCCGAACATCGGCCAGAACAGGTCGGGCCACGGCGAGGCGGCCGGCAGCGCGGCGCGCGCGATCACCGGCAGGAACGTCGCGGTGATGATGTAGCCGAAGCCGGGGGTGCCGTAGAGCACGACGAGCCACGCGGCGTCCGCGCGAGGGCTTCGCGTATCGGCCCGCGCCGCCGGGGTGGCGGGCGCACCGGTGGCCGCATACGGCGCGGCAGCCGGCGGTGCGGCCTGTGCGTGCGCCGGGGTCGGAGTCCGTTCGGGAGCCGGCGTCGTACCAAACGTGCGCCAGATCGCGACCGACAGGACAGCCGACAACGCCGCGAAACCCAGCCAGCCCACCGCCGCGTGCTGCCCGGCCAGCGCACTGCCGATCAGCCCCGTCACCACGATGCCGACGCCCGGCCCCGCGTAGATCACCCCGCTCCATTCGGGCGCATGCAGCTCGGCCAGACGCCGCAACCCCCATTGCGACACGAACACGAACGTCCATGCGCTGACGACGCCCGCGACGAAGCGCACGACGAGCCACACCGGCAGCAGGTGGCCGACGCCCATCGCGGCGGTCAGCAGCACGGTCGCGACGAGCCCGAAGCGCACCATCCGCGCCGGCGCGACGCGCAGCGCCGCGCAAGTGACCGCGCCGACGAAGTAGCCCGCGTAATTCGACGATGCGAGCCAGCTGCCGCCCTTCAGCCCGATCGAGCCGTCCGCGAGCATCAACGGCAACAGCGGCGTGAACGCGAAACGGCCGACGCCGAGCACGACGGCCAGGCCGACCATGCAGGCGAGCGCGGCCGCGCGGGCATGGCGGTCGGCCTGGTCGGACGAAAGCACGCGGGCGGCGGCGGTCAGGGCATCGAAGCGGGACATGGCGGCATGGACCGGCGCGTCGCGCGCCGGCCGGATCGGAAATCGGAATGGGCCCATCCTAGCTTGACCAACCGTTCTCGAAAAATGAATAATTAAGAATCGATTCATCCCTAGGAGAGAATCATGGACCTGGCGGCGCTGGCGATTTTCCGGGCGGTCGTGCGCGAAAACGGCGTGACGCGCGCGGCGGCCAAGCTCAATCGCGTGCAGTCGAACGTCACGACGCGCATCAAGCAACTGGAGGAGGAACTCGGCGCGGCGCTATTCGTGCGCGACGGCCGCCGGCTCGTACTGACCCCGGCCGGGCACACGCTGCTGCCATATGCGGAGCGCCTGCTCGCGCTCGCCGACGAGGCGCGCGACGCGGTGCGCGAGGACACGCCGCGCGGCCGGCTGCGGCTCGGCACGATGGAAAGCACGGCCGCGAGCCGGCTGCCGACCCTCCTCGCGCGCTACCACCATGCATGGCCCGACGTGTCGCTCGAACTGCTGACGGGTACGACGGGCTGCCTGATCGACCGCGTGCGCGACTTCGAGATCGACGCCGCGCTGTTCGCGCGCCCGCCCGAGCCGGACACGCTGCCCGACACGTTCGAGACGGTGCCGATCTTCCGCGAGGATCTCGTGCTGCTCACGCCGCGCGGCCATCCGCCGGTGCGCACGCCGCGCGACGTGATCCTGCCCACGCTGATCGCGTTCGAGCGCGGCTGCGCGTATCGCAAGTACGTCGAACGGTGGTACGCGGCGCACGGCGTGAAGCCGGCCCGGGTGCTCGAACTCGGTTCGTATCACGCGATCGTCGCGTGCGTCGCGGCCGGCGCGGGCGTCGCGGTCGCGCCACGTTCGGTGCTCGATCTGCAGCCGGAGACCGGCAACATCGCCGCGCACACGATTCCCGAACTCGAAGGCATCGACACGCTGCTCGGGTGGCGGCGCGGTTATGCGTCGGCGGCGCTCGCCGCGCTGCGCGATGCGCTCACCGACGCCGCGCGGCAGCCTGGGGACATGACGACGCCAACGGTGACCGTGCCGGCCTGACCCGTATGCGCGCGCCGCCGCATCGATCGACGCGCATGGGCTGCACAAACGAAACGACCCGACCGGCGCCTGCCGATCGGGTCGTTTTTCGATTCACGCGATGCCGTCAGGGCGACGGCATCGCATCGGTCGTGCAACGCTCAGGGATCAGAGCCGTTCTTCGACCCAGCCCTTCACGCCGGCCAGCGCGCCCGGCAGGTTCGCCGGCTCGGTGCCGCCCGCCTGCGCCATGTCCGGACGGCCACCGCCCTTGCCGCCCACTTGCTGCGCGACGAAGTTCACGAGCTCGCCGGCCTTGACCTTCTTGCTCGCGTCCGGCGTGACGCCCGCGATCAGGCTCACCTTGCCGCCTTCGACGGCCGCCAGCACGATCGCCGCGCTCTTCAGCTTGTCCTTCAGCTTGTCGACCGTTTCGCGCAGCGTCTTCGCATCGGCGCCGTCGAGCGTCGCGGCCAGCACGTACACGCCCGCCACTTCGACGGCCTGCTGCGCGAGCTCGTCGCCCTGGCTCGACGCGAGCTTCGACTTCAGCGCGCCCAGTTCCTTCTCGAGCGACTTCACCTGCTCCTGCACCTGCGCGATGCGCTGCGTGAGTTCCGACGGCTGCGCCTTCAGCGCGGCCGCGGCTTCGTTCACGCGCGCGTCGAGCTCCTGCACGTAGCGCACCGCGTTGTCGCCGGTGATCGCCTCGACGCGGCGGATACCGGCCGCGACGCCGCCTTCGACGACGATCTTGAACAAGCCGATGTCGCCGGTGCGGTGCACGTGCGTGCCGCCGCACAGTTCGCGCGAGAAGCCGAGGTCGAGCACGCGCACTTCATCGCCGTACTTCTCGCCGAACAGCGCCATCGCGCCGCCCTTCACCGCTTCGTCGTACGGCATCACGCGCACGATGCCCGGCGCGTTGGCCAGGATCTCGTTGTTGACGATCTGCTCGACGCGACGGATTTCGTCGTCGGTCATCGGTGCGTTGTGCGCGAAGTCGAAACGGGTCTTGTCCGCGTCGACGAGCGAACCCTTCTGCTGCACGTGCGCGCCGAGCACCTCGCGCAGCGCCTTGTGCATCAGGTGGGTGGCCGAGTGGTTGCGCTGCGTGCGGGCGCGGCGCTGCGCGTCGATTTCCGCGCGCAGCACGTCGCCGACCTTCAGCGTGCCCTGCTCCAGCGTGCCGTGGTGACCGATCACGTCGGCCTGCACCTTCAGCGTGTCGGCCACCGCGAAGCGCGTCGCGGCGTTCGCGAGCACGCCCTGGTCGCCGACCTGGCCGCCCGATTCCGCGTAGAACGGCGTGTGGTCGAGCACGACGACCGCGTCCTGGCCGGCCTTCACCTCGTTGACGGCCGAACCGTCCACGTACAGCGCGACGACCTTCGCGTCGTCGAACGCGATTTCCTCGTAACCGTGGAAGGTGGTCTTGGCGCCCGAGTATTCGAGGCCCTGCGTCGCCTTGAACTTGCCGGCCGCGCGCGCCTGCTCGCGCTGACGCGCCATCGCGTCGTCGAATGCCGGCTCGTCGACCGTCATCCCGCGCTCGCGGCACACGTCGGCCGTCAGGTCCAGCGGGAAGCCGTACGTGTCGTGCAGCTTGAACGCGAGTTCGCCGTCGAGCACCTTGCCGCCCTTCGCCTCGACCTCTGCCAGCGCGGCTTCGAGGATCGACATCCCGTGCTCGATCGTCTCGAAGAAGCGCTCTTCTTCCTGGCGCAGCACGTCGGTCACGCGCTGTTCGGCTTCCTTCAGCTCCGGATAGGCGGTGCCCATCTCGGCGACGAGGTCGGCCACCAGCTTGTGGAAGAACGCGCCCTTGCGGCCCAGCTTGTAGCCGTGACGGATCGCGCGGCGCACGATCCGGCGCAGCACGTAGCCGCGACCTTCGTTGCCGGGGATCACGCCATCGACGATCAGGAACGAGCACGCGCGGATGTGATCGGCGATCACCTTCAGCGAGTTGTTCGTGAGGTCGCTGATCTCGGTCACGCGCGCGGCGGCCTTGATCAGGTTCTGGAACAGGTCGATATCGTAGTTGCTGTGCACGTGCTGCAGCACCGCGGCGAGACGCTCGAGGCCCATGCCGGTGTCGACCGACTGCTTCGGCAGGCGCGTCATGTTGCCCTGCGCGTCGCGGTTGAACTGCATGAACACGAGGTTCCAGATCTCGATGTAGCGGTCGCCGTCTTCTTCAGGCGACCCCGGCGGGCCGCCCCACACGTCCGGGCCGTGGTCGTAGAAGATTTCGGTACACGGGCCGCACGGGCCGGTGTCGCCCATCGTCCAGAAGTTGTCCGATGCGTAACGCGCGCCCTTGTTGTCGCCGATCCGGATGATCCGCTCGGTCGGCACGCCGACTTCCTTCGCCCAGATGTCGTAGGCCTCGTCGTCTTCCCGGTAGACGGTCACCCACAGCTTGTCCTTCGGCAGCTGGTAGACCGTGGTCAGCAGCTCCCACGCGAACTTGATCGCGTCGTGCTTGAAGTAGTCGCCGAACGAGAAGTTGCCGAGCATCTCGAAGAACGTGTGGTGGCGCGCCGTGTAGCCGACGTTCTCGAGGTCGTTGTGCTTGCCGCCCGCGCGCACGCTGCGCTGCGCCGTCGTGGCGCGCGAGTACGGGCGCGGGTCCGTGCCGAGGAAGACGTCCTTGAACTGGACCATGCCCGAGTTCGTGAACATCAGCGTGGGGTCGTTACCGGGCACGAGGCTCGACGAGCGGACGATCGTGTGGCCCTTCGATTCGAAGAATTTGAGGAATTTCTCGCGGATTTCGGCAGCTTTCATGGCGTGCGGGGACAGTCTGGCAAAGACGGCTTCAAACGCCGGCGCCCCAGGCGGGGCGCGCGGCGGCATGGATTCGGAAACGATCGATTATACGGGATCGGGGCCGGCTTCCGGGCAAAGCGCCGGCAACGCGGCTCGGCCATCCGGACGAGCCGCCTGGGCCACCCGCGCGGCCGATTCGCCTTAAGATGCTCGGCATGCCAATCGGCCTTGCCCGACAACGCAGGCCCGCCATGAAAGGAGACGATTCGACGATGGGTGCCCTGAGCCATATCCGCGTGCTGGACCTGACCCGCGTGCTCGCGGGCCCGTGGTGCGCGCAGACCCTTGCCGACTTCGGCGCGGACGTGATCAAGGTCGAGCGCCCGGGCGCCGGCGACGACACGCGCCACTGGGGGCCGCCGTACCTGAAGGACGCGGACGGCGCCGATACCGCCGAAGCCGCGTACTACCTCGCGGCGAACCGCAACAAGCGCTCGGTGACGATCGACATCGCGACGCCCGAAGGGCAGCAGATCGTGCGCGAGCTCGCCGCGCGGAGCGACGTCGTGCTCGAGAACTACAAGGTCGGCCAGTTGAAGAAATACGGGCTCGACTATGAGGCGCTGCGGGCGGTGAAGCCCGATCTCGTCTACTGCTCGGTCACCGGCTTCGGCCAGACCGGCCCGTACGCGCACCGCGCGGGCTACGACTTCATCGTGCAGGGGATCGGCGGCTTCATGAGCATCACCGGCGAACGCGACGGCGAGCCGGGTGGCGGCCCGCAGAAGGCCGGCGTCGCGATCGCCGATCTCGCGACCGGCCTCTATTCGACGATCGCCGTGCTCGCCGCGCTCGCGCATCGCGACCGCACGGGCGAAGGCCAGTACATCGACATGGCGCTGCTCGACGTGCAGGTCGCGCTGCTCGCGAACATGAACACCAACTTCCTCGCGAGCGGCAAGCCGCCGGTGCGCTGGGGCAACGCGCATCCGAACATCGTGCCGTACCAGACGTTCCAGACGCGCGACGGCTGGATCATCGTCGCGGTCGGCAACGATGGGCAGTTCCGCAAGTTCGTCGAGGCCGGCGGCCGGCCCGAGCTGGCCGACGACGAGCGCTTCGCGACGAACCCGTCGCGCGTGCGTCACCGCGACACGCTGGTGCCGATCCTCGCGGAGATGGTGAAGGCCCGCGGCAAGGCCGACTGGATCGGCGCGCTCGAAGCGGCCGGCGTGCCGTGCGGGCCGATCAACGATCTCGACGAGGTGTTCGACAACGAGCAGGTGGTCGCGCGCGGGATGCAGGTGTCGCTGCCGCACCCGTGCGGCGCGGACGTGAAGCTCGTGCGCAACCCGATCCGGATGAGCGCGACGCCGCCCGATGCGCGCACGGCCCCGCCGCTGCTCGGCGCGCAGACGGAAGACGTGCTGCGCGACATGCTCGGCTACGACGACGTGCGGATCGCCGCGTTGAAGGCGAAACAGGCGATCTGACGCGATTCGGGTGACGGCGTCGCGGCGGCTGCGGGCGCACGTGGCGTGCAACGACGGGATCACACGGCCGCGACCCGCGCCCGACCGGCAGGCTGACTAACGCCCGAGCGCGTCGAGCCAGCCGCGCGCTTGCGGCCAGTCGCCGAGCCCGCTATCCGCGTTGATGTGGCCGCGCGGGCCGAGGTCATGGAACGTGCTGCCCCACGCGTTCGCGCAGCCGCGTGCGAACGCGAGTGAACCGTACGGATCGTCGCTGCTCGCGACGACACAGGTGGGAAACGGCAGCCGCTCGTGGGGCACCGGGCCGAAGCCGTGTGCCTCTGCCGGAAACACCGGCCCGGCGGGATCGGGCAACGCGACGAGCAGCGCGCCGCGCACTTTCGCGAGCGCGGCCGGGCGTGCATAGCGGGTCGCCCACCAGGCGGTGGTCAGCGTGCCGAGGCTGTGGCCGGCGATCAGCACGGGCCCGCGCGCGGCTTCGACCGCCCGGTCGAGCGCGAGACACCAGCCATTGCGGAATGCGCGGTTCCAGTCAGGCATCGTGACCCGCGAGAAGCGCGCATCCGCGCGCTCCCAGCGGCTTTGCCAGTGGAGCGGGCCCGAATTGGCATAGCCCGGCAGGACGAAAACGACGGGGTCGGTCATGGAAGGATTCGTCGACGAATGGAATCGTGTTGTAGCGTCGACGCAGTGTCGCACACCCGCCTCTCCCTGATGGTGCCTGTCAAAATCCGGGGGATGTGCGTGACCTTCGAGCGGGTCGTGACGCGCTCAGGCAGGCGTCACGACCGGTCGGCATGCAGCGGCGCCCGCGTCGCGGGCGCCAGCCGGCGTGGCAGATCAGCGTACGCCGGCGCCGACCAAGCCGCCTGCCGCTGCGCCGGCCACCGTGCCGACCGGGCCGCCCGTGATCAGGTAGCCGAGCGCGCCGCCCGCGGCCGCGCCGATCCCGGCATTGCGTTGCGTATGCGTCATCGCGCATGCGCCGAGTTGCGACAGGGCCGCGACGATCACCGCGGTACGAACGAGAAAAGTGGTCTTCTTCATCATGATTATTGGCTTCCTCCCGCCAGGCAAAAATTGCGAATGGCGGCATTGAATCGGTAAAGCGATCATAGGAAAACCCGAACGGTGCCGGCAATCCGATTTACGTCGTGTTACAGCCGACACACACTCGATATATTGCGAAACACCTCGCGAACCGAGGGCAGCCGACCGGCAGGCCGCGCGGGACGGACCCCGGTCAGGTAGAATTACAGGATTAAACCGGCGCGACGCGCCGACACAACCCTGACGCCAACCGCATGAGCACCGAACGCAACGACGCCCCCGCGGCTTCCAATTTCATCCGCAACATCATCGACGACGACAACCGCACCGGCAAATGGGGCGGCCGCGTCGAAACGCGCTTCCCGCCCGAGCCGAACGGCTATCTGCACATCGGTCACGCGAAGAGCATCTGCCTGAACTTCAGCGTCGCGCGCGACTACGGCGGCGTGTGCCACCTGCGCTTCGACGACACGAACCCGGAAAAGGAAAGCGTCGAATACGTCGACTCGATCGTCGACGCGGTGCGCTGGCTCGGCTTCGACTGGCGCAAGGACGCGGTCGATCATCAGTATTTCGCGAGCGACTACTACGACAAGCTGTACGAATTCGCCGAGCTGCTGATCCAGCGCGGCAAGGCGTACGTCGACAGCCAGAGCGCCGACGAAATGCGCGCGAACCGCGGTTCGCTGACCGAAGGCGGCAAGCCGTCGCCGTTCCGTGATCGCACGCCGGCAGAAAACCTCGACCTGTTCCGCCGCATGAAGGCCGGCGAGTTCAAGGAAGGCGAGCACGTGCTGCGCGCGAAGATCGACATGGCGTCGCCGAACATGAACATGCGCGACCCGGTGATCTACCGGATCCGCTACGCGCACCATTACCGCACCGGCGACGCATGGTGCGTGTATCCGATGTACGACTACACGCACTGCATCTCGGATGCGCTCGAAGGCATCACGCATTCGCTGTGCACGCTCGAATTCGAGGATCACCGCCCGCTGTACGACTGGGTGCTGAACGAACTCGCGGAAGCCGGCGTGTTCACGCGCCCGCTGCCGCAACAGATCGAATTCTCGCGGCTGAACCTCACGTACGCGATCACCAGCAAGCGCAAGCTGCTGCAGCTCGTCACCGAAGGCCATGTCGACGGCTGGGACGACCCGCGGATGCCGACGATCGTCGGCGTGCGCCGCCGCGGCTTCACGCCGGAAAGCATTCATCTGTTCTGCGAACGGATCGGTGTGACGAAGATCGATTCGTGGATCGACATGAGCATCTTCGAAGGCGCGCTGCGCGACGACCTCGACGACAAGGCCGCGCGTACGGTCGCGGTGCTCGATCCGCTGAAGCTCGTGATCGACAACTATCCGGAAGACCTCGAGGAAGCCTGCACGGCGCCCGTGCATCCGCACCATCCGGACCGCGGCGTGCGCACGTTCCCGATCTCGCGCGAGCTGTGGATCGAGCGCGAGGACTTCGTCGAGAATCCGCCGAAGGGTTATTTCCGGCTGTTCCCGGGCAACAAGGTGCGCCTGCGCTACGGCTACGTGATCGAGTGCACGGGCTTCGACAAGGACGCCGACGGCAACGTGACGGCCGTGCACTGCAACTACTTCCCGGACAGCAAGTCGGGCACCGAAGGCGCGAACACGTACAAGGTCAAGGGCAACATCCACTGGGTCAGCGCGAAGCACGCGCAGCCGGCCGAAGTGCGGATCTACGACCGCCTGTTCAAGGAGCCGCACCCGGACGCGGGCGGCGCGAACTTCCTCGAGGCGCTGAACCCCGATTCGAAGAAGATCGTGCAGGCGTACGTCGAGCCGGGCAACGGCGACGTCGCGCCGGAAACGCGCCTGCAGTTCGAGCGCCACGGCTACTTTGTTGCAGACCGTGTCGATTCGAAGCCGGGCAAGCCGGTGTTCAACCGGATCGTCGGGCTGCGCGACAGCTGGGGCAAGCCGGCCTGACGGCCTGCTGCACGCGGCGGCGTGCGGCTTCGCAAGCCGCCCCGCTGCCTGCCCATGAAAAAAACCGGCTCGAGGGCCGGTTTTTTTATCGGCGTGCGCCGAAGGACGGATGGCCGCAGCGACAGCGGCGGCGCTCATTCACGCGCCCGACAACCGCCGATGCAGCTCCGCCAGCGACAGCTTCGTGCGAAACAGCCGCGCGAGACTGCGGCTCGCATAGGTGTCGACGTCGCCCGGCACGGTCCAGCGATACGCATCCATCTCGGGAATCATCGAGCCGTCGCGACGGCTCGGAAACAGCGACGTACACGTACACCGCGCGGGATCGATCTCGCCTTCGGCCACCTGCACCGCGAACAGGTGCAGGTCCTTGTCGTGCCGGTACGCGAAACGGCCGAGATCGAGCAAGCGTGCCGGCGCGAACTCGATGCCGGTTTCCTCGAGCAGTTCGCGCAGCGCGGCGTCGGCCGGCGTCTCGCCCGGTTCGCCCTGCCCCTTCGGGATGTCCCAGTGCGTGGTGTCCGTCGCGTGCGCGAGGAACACGCGGCCGGCCGTATCGAGGATCACGACGCCGCACGACACCGTGCGCGGCGCGCCGCCCCGCTTCATCATGCGCGTGCTCAGCGCTTCTGCAGCTGCCACTTGCCCGCGGCCGTCTTGCAGTAGACGGGCTTGAGCGTCATCGTCTGGCCCTTCGCGGTGATTTCGGTCGCGATTTCGCGGCAGGTCTTGCCGTCCGTCTCGGTCGTGCTCGGCGTGAGCTTCGCGTCGATCTGCGTGCCGCGGCCGTTGCTCTGCCACGTCGTGGTTTCGCCGTCCTTGCCTTCGTCGCGCGCCTGCACGACCGCCCTGGAGAGCGACGCGCGATCGGTCTTGCTGAAATAGCTGATCGGCGTGTCGTTCAGGAAATTCAGGTTGTTCTGCGCATGGGCGGGCAGCATCGCGGCTGCGCACGCGGCGCCGGCCAGCACACGCGTGACGATGGAAAGGGATGCACGCATCGACATGTTTTTCTCCTTGGATGTTCGATCGAACGGCGTGGCGCATGCCGGCGGACCGGGGGCCGGCCCTCCGGTATGCGCCACGCCCGTCAGCGAGCGAGCATAGCATGCGTGCTGTAATGAACGCCTCTAGGGCTTGGCTAACGCGGCCGTTTGCTGATACCCGTCAGTCAGCGTGCCGAGGAACGCGATCACGTCCTTGATCTCGGCCGCGTTCAGCGCCGGCTGGTCGCCGCGCTTGCGGTCGAACGGCGCTTCGCGGTTGATGTTCGGCCAGTAGCGCTTCGGCAGATCGTCGTAGATCTGCACCTTGCCGTGCACGACCGGATAGAACTTCTCCGGATGGATGTCGCGTTCGACGTAGAAGCGCATCACGTCCTCGAGCGAGTGATACACGCCGTTGTGGAAGAACGTCTTGCGCAGCGCGACGTTGCGCAGCGACGGCGTGCGGAACAGCCCGCAGAATTCGTCGCGGCCCTTCAGGTCGGTGCGTTCGGGGCCGCAGGCGCCGAGATCGTAGAAGCGCGGGTCGCGATTGACGGGCAGCGCGCGGTTGCGCGGCACCGCGATCGCGATCAGCCCGAAATCGCTGAACTGCGGCGGGCCGCCTTCGAGCGTGCGCTGGCTGATGTGGCAGCTCGCGCAGTTGCCCTTCTTCTCGTCGTTGAACAGCTGCAGGCCGTGCAACTCCGCGGGCGTGAGCTGCGCGTGACCGGCCAGATACGCGTCGTATTTGCTCGTGTACGGATCGAACAGCGCCGGCTGCTGCTGGAATGCGTCGAGCGCGCGCAGCACCGCATCGAACGTCGCCCGGTCGTCGCCGAGCACCTGGTCGCCGAACGCCTTGCGGAACGCGTCGGCGTACGGCGCTGCGCGAACCGCCTTCGCGACCCGCGCGGGCGAACTGCTCATCTCGAACGGCGACGTGAGCGGAATGCGGGCCTGCGCATCGCGCGTATCGACGCGACCATCCCAGGTCAGCCCGCCGGTCGGCCCCGCGTCGATGCTTTCGTCACCTTCGTCCGGCGAATCGTGGAAGTGCTCGCTGAACGGCGGGATACCGCGCAGGTACTTCAGCGACGGCACCGCGCGAAAGCCGGTACGGTGCATGTCGTCGCCGCCCAGCTGCACCGACAGCGCGTTCGGCGGCCCGAACGCATGCTCGACGCTGTGGCACGACGCGCAAGCGAGCTTGCCGGACCCGGACAGCGACGGATCGAAGAACAGCTGCTTGCCGAGCGCCGTCATCTGCTTCACGCCCTCGAACACCTGCGCACGCGTCTGCGGCTGGCTGGCCGGCGCGACCGCCGGGGCGGCCGGAGTGGCCGGAGCGGCCTGCGCCGCCGGTACGACGGACGCGGCCGACGCACTCGTGCCGGGCTGCGCATCGCAACCAGCCAGCGCCGCGAGCGCGCCAACCATCGCGAGCGTCGCCGCAGCGGGAATCAGCGATCGCGCGGACGCGAAGGATTTCAGAAGGGTGTGCATCGTTGTTCTGGTAGCGGTGGGCAATCGGCCGGAGCTTATGTCAGTTCCGTGACCGTTGGATGACGTTCAACCGACAGTCAATTGAAAGCGTCCCTACACCCGGCTGTCAAATCGGTTCCAGATAATGCGCGCAGCCGGGCGGTACCGCGAGGTTCGCACGCCGGCCCTCCCGCCACCCGGTTCCCACACGCGACCAACGACGAATGAGAGAGAACATCGCATGAAGAAGCACGCCTGGATTCGCTACACGCCGATCGCCCTCGCGGCCGCGCTCAGCCTGACCGCCTGCGGCGGCGACGACGTCACGCAACAGGGCCTGTCGGCCGTCAAGAACGTCGTCGTGATCTACGCGGAAAACCGCAGCTTCGACAACCTGTACGGCAACTTCCCTGGCGCGAACGGCCTGCAGAACGCGACGGCCGCGAATTCGGTGCAGAAGGATCGCGACGGCTCGACGATGGCGACGCTGCCGAAGATCTGGGGCGGCCTCACCGCGACCGGCATCACGCCGGCGGTGACCGAGGCGATGACGGCGAACCTGCCGAACGCGCCGTTCGCGATCGACGATCCGAAAGGCTTCAACCAGTCGATGAGCATCGCGACGCGCGACATCGTGCACCGCTTCTACCAGGACCAGATGCAGATCAACGGCGGCAAGAACGACATGTACGCCGCCTGGACCGACGCGGGCGGCCTGACGATGGGCCACTACACGGCCGATCCGTCGAAGCTGCCGCTGTGGAAGATCGCGCAGCAGTACGTGCTCGCCGACAACTTCTTCATGGGCGCGTTCGGCGGTTCGTTCCTGAACCACCAGTACCTGATCTGCGCGTGCGCGCCGTACTACGCGAATGCCGACAAGAGCCCGGCGGCCGGCAAGATCGCCGTGCTGAACGCCGACGGCAAATCGCTGAAGGTCGCGACGAATTCGCCGGCGTCCGCGCTGAGCGGCCCGCCGAAGTTCGTCAACGACGGCGCGCTCACGCCCGACTTCTACGGCATCAACACGATGCAGCCGGCGTATCAGCCGAGCGGCAACAAGGCGGCCGCGGGCGGCGATCCGCTGCTCGCCGACCCGGCCAATCCGTCGACGATGCCGCCGCAGACGGCGACCAACATCGGCGACCTGATGACCAACGCGGGCGTGTCGTGGGCGTGGTATTCCGGCGCGTGGGGCCAGGCGCTGCAGGCGAGCCAGAACGGCACGTCGAACGTGATCTACGGCGCCGACCTGTCGACGCCGAACTTCCAGCCGCACCACCAGCCGTTCAACTACTTCGCGAACCAGGCGCCGGGCACCGCGAGCCGCGCGCAGCACCTGCTCGACGGCGGCGCGAACGGCGCCGAGTTCATCAAGGCGATCGATGCGGGCACGCTGCCGCAGGTCACGTTCTACAAGCCGCAAGGCAACCTGAACGAGCACCCGGGGTACACGGACGTCACGTCCGGCGACCAGCACATCGCCGACGTGATCGCGCACCTGCAGGCCAGCCCGCAGTGGAAGAACATGGTCGTGGTCGTCACGTACGACGAAAACGGCGGCTTCTGGGATCATGCGACGCCGCCGAACGCCGACCGCTGGGGCCCGGGCACCCGCATTCCCGCGCTGATCGTGTCGCCGTATGCGAAGAAGGGCTTCGTCGATCACACGCAGTACGACACGGGTTCGATCCTGCGCTTCATCACGCGCCGCTTCTCGCTGCCGCGCCTCGCGGGCCTGCAGCAGCGCGACGACGCGCTGAAGGCGAACGGCGCGCAGCCGATGGGTGACCTGACGAACGCGCTCGCGCTGTCGCCGAACCTGTAACGGCATCGCCATCACCGCGAACGGGCCGACCAAACTGCCGGCCCGGACGAACGAAGGGCAGCCCCGCGGGGCTGCCCTTTTTCATGTCGCGTGCGGGTTGCCGCGCGCCGCCGTCACCAGCCGTACTTCAGCTCGACGCCGACATAATCCGCGTTGTGCCCGCCCGCCTGCCGGATCGCGTCGCCGACCTGGAAATGCACGGCCTCGATCGCGCCGATCAGGTTCGCGGCGATCGTCCAGTCCGCGCGCAGCTGCACGTACATGCCCGTCCACAACCCGCCCTTGCCCGCCGTGCCCGGCACCGGGATGTTCGGCTGCTGATAGACGGCGTCGCCGGTCGTCTCCCGCCACTGGAAGCCCAGCGCGCCGAGCAGCGACAGGTTCGCCGACGGTTTCAGCGTCACCGACGGCTTCACGTGAATCAGGTTCGCGTAACTCGTATAGCCGGCCAGCGTGAAGTAATAGCCGTTCGGAAACAGCGGATTGAAGGTGCCGACGCGGCCGTCGTGCGGATGCCGGTCGCCCGATGCCGCGTCGACCTGCAGCGCAATGCGCGGCGACCACGGCGCGTCGAGCCTGTAGCCGGCGATCGAACCGACGGCCCACGCGCCGATCGTGGCGTTGCCGACCGTGCCGCTCTGCAGCATCGTTTCGAGATCCCAGTCGAAGCGCCCGTGCGTGCCCGTGTAGCGAACGTCCCATACGTCGCGATGCTCGGGGCCGCTCGCATCGAGAAAACGCGCGCTGCTGCGGTTGTAGCGCGACCAGTAGCCGGACAGGTCGCCCGGCCCGACCGACTGCCGCTCGAAGCGCACGCCGCTGAACGTGAGATCGCGATTCGACACGTCGTCGAAATCGGACGCGTTGCGGTTCTGCACCGGCTGCGTCGCATAGCCGATGAAGCGCCACTTGCCGTATTCGTAGTCGGCCCACACCGCATCGAACGCCAGCCGCACGTTCGGGCCGTCGCGCGCGGCGATGAAGCGCTGCAGGTCGAACGCCATCTCCTGCCGGCCGACGCGGAACTTGACCGTGCCGCCGCCGAGCGCGCCCGTGTAGGTCGCGAACGCCTGTTCGAGATCGAGCGGGTTCCTGTCGACCGGCGACACCGTGTTCTTGCCGAATGCGCGTGCGTCCTGCAATTGCGCGAAAAACTGCCAGTGCGGGCCGAGATGCGCATCGGCGTGCACTTCGACGCGCTGGATCAGGTACGTATCCGATTGCGCGGAGCCGATGCCGAACAGCGGCGCGTCGTTGGTCTCGAGACGCTCGCGCAGGTTCACGCCGAGTGACAGATAGGATTGCGGATCGTTGCCGAGGGGAAGGTATTTCAACCCGTCGAGCGGCGCGCGCGGCACGCACGGATTCGCGAGCACCGACCAGTCTTCCTGCCAGCGGTTGAACAAGATCGTCGGGCGTTTGGCGGTGCACGTCGAGGCCGGCGCCGAAGCCGATGACGCGGTCGACGCCGGCGCCGGTTCTTGCGTCGAAGTCGACGCAGTTGCCGTTTCCGCGCACACCGCGTCGACGCCCGCGAACAACAGCCCCGCGACGATCGACACGCGCGCGGCCCGCTCGACGCGGCGGCCGTGGCGTCGCCTGCGTCGCTCGATCATGCGCGCTCCTGCGCGGTGGTACCGGCCGCTCGCGCCGCGCACAGCGCGAGCATCGCGAGCGCGCCGGCAGGCACCAGCAGCGCCAGGAACCCGACATAGCGAAACCCGAGCGCACCGCCCGCCGCGCCGAGCGCGAACGCGACGATCGCCGGCAGCATCTTCGCGAAGCGTGCGCGCGCGGTGGCGCGCACGCCGTCCGCCGTGCCGGGAGACAGGATGTCGACCGCATCCAGGATCGCCTGCGTGACGTTGCCGGTCATCACCGTATTCGGCACGCCGCCCGCGCGGGCGATCACGCGCGGATGCGCATTCTGCACGCCCATCGCGAACGTGCCGACGATGCCGGCCACGAGCGCCGCCAGGCTGTCGGGCTGCGTGACGGGCGTCGCCCACACGCCGGCCGCACAGAAGCCGAGCAACAGCACGGCCTGCACCGTATGCAGCACGCGCGTGCCCTGCCAGGCGGGTCGCGCGGCCATCGACCGCGCGATCAGGCTGCTCGCGATCACGCCGCACACGAACGCGGGAAACACGCTGAGCTTCAGCACGACGCCCTGACCGAAGCCGGCGATGCCCGCGCCGATCAGCACGAAGTTGCCGGTCACGTGCGCGGTGAACAGCCCGAACAGCGCGACGAAGCTGAGCGTATCGACGAAGCCGGCCACCGCGGCAAGGATCGTGTCCTCGTGCTTCATCGCGCCACGCTCGCGTGGATCTCGGCGACGTAGCCGCCCGGAAACTGCACGAGCGCCGCGTCGCGACCGTCCGACTTGAACGGCGGCACCAGCACCGTCACGCCCGCGGCTTCGGCCTGCTTCAGCGTCGCGGCGAGATCGGTGACTTCGTAGCCGGTCATTTCACGCCCGAACGGGTAAGGCAGATGGCCGTCGGTCACCAGCACGGTCATCTTGCCGAAACCCGATTCGATGCGAATCCGGCGGTACGTATCGTCCGGCCGGCCGATCTCGATGCCCGGCGCCTTCAAGTTATCGGACACCACTTTACCCTTCGAGAACTTGACGAAGTCGTGCACGAACTTGCGCACGCTTTGCGGCGACACGTACACGCGATTCTCGGGAATGGTCTGCAGTGCGTCGTAATTAGGCACCTGCGTGTGCCAGTACAGCTGCATGTTCACGCCGCCCGCCCACGTGATGATCGCGTCGCGGCCGATCGGGTCGGGGAACGTGTCGACGATCACGTCGGCACCGTGCTCGCGCGCCGACTTCACGGCAACGTCCATGTCGGTCACGAGATAACCGGTGCGCTCCGCGCAGAACGGATACGGGATCGGCGTCTTGAAGCCGAACACCGAGATCGTGCCGACCGGCGTGAGCACCAGTTGCGACATCGTCTGGCTCGGCGTGGGCGTGACCTGGAACACGCCCTGCTTCGACTTCTTGCCGCCGAAGGTCGCGACGAAGCTGTCGGTGAAGCGGTCGAAGTCTTCGGGTGCGACGCACACGTGCGTCGTGTCGTACTGCGGGCCGACCGCCACCGTCGGCACCGCCGCGGGCGGCACCGGCGGTTTTGCGAACGTCACGGGGGCAACGGCGAGGCCGCCCGCGAGCATCGCGGCGAGCAGCACGGAACGAACAGATTTCATCACAGGATTTCCTGGTTGTTGCATCGTCATCGAATGGAACGGCCATCATCGGCCGATTGCCGCGCATCGTCGAGCATGGTCGCGAGCACGAGTGCCGCGATCAGCCCGAGATGCTCGAAAAAGCTGTTGAGCGCCATGAAGTGTTCGGCTCCCGAACGGTTCCAGAAATCGTTCGCCACGACCATCGCGACGAGCGTCAGCATGCCGAGACTGCCGGCGCCGAGCCACGTGAAGCGGCGAAACACCACGCACAGCGAGCCCGCGATCTCGACCGCGATCGCAAGCGCTGCCCACAGCGCGGCCGGCTGCAGGCCGAAATGCGCCTGCTCCGCGACCGCGCCGGGGAAGTCGAGCGCCTTCGCGACGCCGCCGAGCAAATAGGCGGACACCAGCGCGAGGCGCGAGAGCGGCAGGACCCACGGCTGCGACAGCAGCGCGCGGACCCACGCGGGGGTGCCGTAGACGGAGCGCGTCGTCATGTCAGACGGCCCAGCACGAACAACCGAACGCGCCCCAGAAACCCTTCGCGTCCGACGTCGGCAACGTGCGGCCCCACGCGCCCGCGTGCGCATGCTGGTGAACGTTGCATTCGTTCGCGCAGCCGCACATCGCAGCGGCCGCCGCGCGTTGCAGCGGCGCGCCGTTGCGCTGCGTCGCGCCCCAGCCACCATAGCCCCCGAACTCGCGCACCGGCGACCAGTCGGGCATCGCCGGCGGGATCGGCGCGTCGTGCGAGGCGAACGGCCCCGCGCCCCATACGATCTTCCCGTCGACCACCGTCAGCAATGCGGTCGTGCCGGCGATATCGTCCTCCGCGCACGCGAAGAAATCGCGATCCGGGACGATCAGGTCAGCGAGCTGCCCGACCGCAATCCGG
>NZ_BCPO01000036.1:0-16355 GCF_016586105.1 Burkholderia sp. E168m15 | reverse complement strand
GTCGTGCAGCTTGCGGATCACTTCGTAATCCTCGGGATAATTCTGCGAGCCGCCGCCCGCGTCGATCACGCCCGTCACGCCGAGCCGGTTCAGCTCGCGCATGAAGTGGCGCGTCGAGTTGTACTGATACTCGAACGGCAGCTTCGGGCCCTTCGCGAGCGTCGCGTAGAGGATCGTCGCGTTCGGGTTCGCGAGCAGCAGGCCGGTCGGGTTGCCTGCGGCATCGCGCAGGATCGTGCCGCCCGGCGGCTCCGGCGTGTCCTTCGTATAGCCGACCACCCGCAGCGCGGCCGCATTCAGCAGCGCACGATCGTACAGGTGCAGGATGAACACCGGCGTATCGGGCGCGACTGCGTTCAGTTCTTCGATCGTCGGCAGCCGTTTCTCCACGAACTGATGTTCGGTGAAGCCGCCGACCACACGCACCCACTGCGGCGCCGGCGTGATCGCGACCTGCTGCTTGAGCATCTCCATCGCGAGCGCAAGCGACGGCACGCCGTCCCAGCGCAGTTCCATGTTGTAGTTCAGTCCGCCACGAATCACGTGGCAGTGGTTGTCGATCAGACCCGGCAGCACGCCGCGGCCGCCGAGATCGACCACCTTCGTCGCGCGGCCCGCGAGCGGCATCACGTCCGCTTCGCTGCCGACGGCGACGAAGCGTCCCGCGGCAATCGCGACCGCCGTCGCGACAGGGTTCGCGCGATCGAGCGTCGTGATGCGCCCGTTGTGCAGGATGAGATCGGGTGGGGTATCGGTTGCGCTCATGAATGTCCTCGAGGTGCTCAGAAGCCGAGCCAGTGACGAACCGGCGCGATGGCCTGCGCGCCGACCAGCATGCCGGCGAGGCCGACCAGCGCGATCAGCGGCGGCGCCGGCGAGCGCACCTTGATCACGCTGTACACGACGCCGATCAACACACCGGCGCCCAATGAAATTAAATAAGATTCCATAATGTTTTTTCTCCCGGCCGGATTAGAATCACCGGCATCGCGAGGCCGCCCGCGCGGCGCATCGCATCCGTTTCGCTTCCCTGCCATTCATGCCGACCATGCAACATCTTCCTGATCTCGAAGCCTGGGCCATCTTCGCGCGCGTCGCGGAGACCGGTTCGTTCGCGAAAGCGGCCGACCTGCTCGGCATCTCTCAACCCACCGTGTCGAAGGCGATCGCACGCCTCGAAAAGCGCCTCGGCGCGATGCTGCTGTACCGCACGTCACGCAAGCTGTCGCTCACGCCGACCGGCGAACTGCTGCGCGACCGCGCGATCCGCCTGCTCGCCGATGCGGAACTGATCGAGAACGAAGCGTCCGCGCAGGCGCTCGAGCCGCACGGCCTCGTGCGCGTGAATGCGCCGATGTCGTTCGGGCTGCACCATCTGTCGCCGGTGCTGCCCGCGTTTCTCGAGCGCTATCCGCGCGTCGACATCGATCTCGTGCTCACCGACCACATCGTCGACATCGTGTCGGGCGGCTTCGACGTCGCGATCCGCATCGCCGAGCTGAGCGATTCGACGCTGCGCTCGCGCCGCCTGTGCGCGGTGCGCCGGCCGCTCGTCGCGTCGCCCGCGTATCTCGATCGACGCGGCCGCCCGACGCATCCGCGCGACCTCGAACAGCACGTATGCCTCACGTACACCAACCTGCCGACGCCCGAGTACTGGCGCTTCCGTCACCCGGCGTCGGGCGACGAAGTCGGCGTGTCCGTGCACGGGCGTATCCGCACCAACAACGCGGACGTGATCCTCCCGGCCCTCGTCGGCGGTCACGGCCTGGCGCTGCAGCCCGAATTTCTCGTGTGGGACGCGATGCAGCGCGGCGAACTCGAGGAAGTGATGAGCGACTGGAAGATCGCGGACATCAACGTGAACCTCGTCACGCCGCCCGGCATGCTGCGCGCCGCGCGCGTGACGGTGCTGCTCGATTTCCTCGCCGAACATTTCTCGCACGCGCCGTGGGCGCTGCCCGCCGCCTGAACGCGTGATGGCCGCTTCATGGCCGATGGCAGACGATCGCCGCGTCCGGCGCGGCGATCGCGGCCGGTGACCGTTACTTCGCCGGCACGGCCGGAATCGACTCGTGCGGCGTCGCGGTACGCTGCGCTGCCTTGTGGACCATCGTGTATGCGTAGTCGACGCCCATCCCGTATGCGCCCGAATGCTCCTTCGCGATCGCCATCACCGCGTCGTACGAGTCGCGGCGCGCCCAGTCGCGCTGCCATTCCAGCAGGACCTGCTGCCACGTGACCGGCACCACGCCAGCCTGCACCATCCGCTGCATCGCGAAATCGTGCGCGGCCTGTGTCGTGCCGCCCGATGCGTCGGCGACCATGTAGATCTCGTAGTCGCCTTCGAGCATCGCGCACAGCGCGAACGTCGTATTGCAGACTTCGGTCCACAGGCCCGACACGACCACCTTCTTGCGGCCGTTCGCGGCCAGCGCGTCGCGCACCTTCTGGTCGTCCCACGAGTTCATCGACGTGCGTTCGAGGGTCTTCTGGTTCGGGAACACGTCGAGCAGCTCGGGATAGGTGTGGCCCGAGAAGCTCTCGCTTTCGACCGTCGTGATCGTGGTCGGGATGTTGAAGACCTTCGCGGCCTTCGCGAGCCCGACGACGTTGTTCTTCAGCGTCTGCCGATCGATCGACTGCACGCCGAACGCCATCTGCGGCTGCTGGTCGATGAAGATCAGCTGGCTGTTCTGCGGCGTCAGTACTTCAAGTTTCGGGTTGCTCATGGCGCAAGGTGTCCTGTGAACGAAAAAAGGGGGGCCTGCCTCGACCGTGAAAACGGGAGGAGCCTGAAATGCGTCGGCGCCGGATCGTCATCCGGGCCGAAATATTTAAGCCCCAAACGCGCGGCGCGAACACCCAAGGAATGGAATCGATCCGATTCCTGAACGAAGGCCCGTTCGGGGCCGCCCGCCCTTTTTTTCTTCACGCAAACCCGCTACGCTTTCAAGACTCTGACGGTGCCGTTCCGGCGCCGCTCGGCCATCACGAGGCGCACCACCATGAAACCGTATGTCTTCTCGCTGCTCGCCGGCATCCTCGCCGGCGTGATCTACGGCGCGCTCGGCGTGAATTCGCCCGCACCGCCGATCATCGCGCTCGTCGGCCTGCTCGGCATGCTCGCCGGCGAACAGATCCTGCCCGTCGCGCGCCGGATGCTGTCCGGCCATCGGCTGAACACCGCATGGCGCGATGCGAAGTGCAGCCAGCACATGTTTGGCGCGCTGCCGGGCGGCGCCGCGAACGACCGCAAGCCTTCTTGATCCACCCCATCGTCGCCGGACGCGCATGACCAACGTCGAGCTGTTCCATTACCTGTTGCTGTTGATCTGCGGCGCGGGCGCCCTCACCTGGCTCGCCGAGCGCGTGTCGATTCCGCCGGCCGTCGTGCTGCTGCTCGGCGGCTGCGTGGTCGCCGTCGCCGGCAAGCGCGTGCCCGACATGGACCCGGCGCTGCTGCTCGCGGCCGTGCTGCCGCCGCTGCTGATGTCGAGCGGGTTCTACACCGCCTGGAAGGAATTCCGGCAGGAGCTCGCATCGATCGCATCGCTCGCGCTCGGGGCCGTGGCGTTCACGACCGTCGCGGTCGCGCTCGCCGTGCATGCGGCCAATCCGTCGCTGCCGTGGGCCGCGTGCTTCACGCTCGGCGCGATCGTGTCGCCGCCCGACGCGGTCGCCGCAAAGGCGATCCTGCAGCGCCACCCGCTGCCCGCGCGGCTCGTCGCGGTGCTCGAAGGCGAAAGCCTCGTCAACGATGCGTCGGGCCTGCTGCTGTACCAGATGGCCGTATCGGCCGCGCTCGCCGCCACGATCACGACCGCGAGCGCGACCGGCCTGTTCTTCTCGCTCACGCTGATCGGCATCGCGGTCGGCCTCGCGTGCGGCCATGCGATGTGCTGGGTGCTGCAACGCCTGCGCGAACCGATGCTCGGCATCGTCGTGACGTTCGCGATGGCATGGGGCAGCTACGGGATCGCGGAAGCCGTCGACGGCTCAGGCGTGCTGTCGGTCGTCACCTGCGGCCTCGTGCTCGGCGTGCGCCAGCATCGCGTGTTCGGCGCCGACATGCGGATCAAGGCGAAGGCGACGTGGGAAGCGATCGTGTTCGTGCTCGACGCGCTCGTGTTCATCCTGATCGGCCTCGCGCTGCACGCGATCCTCGCCGGCGTGAACCACGAAGGCGCGGTGCTGATGGCCGGCCTGCGGGTCGCACTGCCCGCGACGGCCGCCGCGATCGGCGCGCGCGTGGTGTGGGTATTCGTCGCGATGTGGCTGCCGGGCCGCCTGCGCGCGCGGCGCGCGGGCCACGCGGCGTGGTCGTGGCGCGAAGCCGTCGTCCTCGGCTGGTCGGGCATGCGCGGCGTCGTGAGCCTCGCGGCCGCGATTGCGCTGCCGGCCAACTTCCCCGGCCGCGACCTGATCCTGTTCAGCACGTTCCTGCTGATCATCGCGACGCTCGTCGTGCAGGGCGGCACGCTCGCGCCGCTGATCCGCGTGCTGAAACTGCGCCCGGCCGCGCGCCGCACGATGTCCGAACATGCGGTGCGTGCACACACGTTCGGCGCGGCGCTCGCCGAGCTCGATGCACGCGAGCAGCGCGGCGCCGGCCTCGAACGCGCGTCGCTCGACCGGCTGCTGACCGAATACCGGAGCCGCGTCGCGTTCAACGAGCACGCACATCGCGACGGCGCGGAGCCCGCGGACGTGCGCGCGCGGATGCTGCGCGTCGAGCTCGAGCTGGTCGGCGTGTCGCGCGACGCGTTGCTCGACCTGCATCGCGACGGTCGGGTCGACGACGCGGTGCTGCACCGCATAGAATCGGAGCTCGATTTCGAGGAGCTGCGGCTGCAGCGCCTGCTCGAACCTTAACGTCCGGCCGGCCATGCGCGGCCGGCCCGCCCCCCTTCCCCACCTGGAATTGCCATGAGCGAACTCACCGTCGAAGCGAGCATCGGCCCGGTCGATTACCTCGTCCACTTCACCGATGGCGTCCACCAGTGGCGCGCCGACGAACCCGCGTCGCTCGGCGGCGGCGATGCGGCGCCGACGCCCGTCGCGCTGCTGCTGTCGAGCCTCGGCGCATGCACCGCGATCACGCTGAAGATGTATGCGCAACGAAAAGGCTGGCCGCTCGACGAAGTGCACGTGAAGCTCGCGCACGAATCGGGCAGCGCGGGCAGCACGATCGTGCGCCGCATCTCGCTCGACGGCGACCTGACCGACGAGCAGCGCGAACGCCTGCTGCAGATCGCGAATGCGTGCCCGGTGCACAAGATCCTCACGCATCCGATCACGATCGACACGGCGATCGCCTGAGCATTTCCCGCCACCGCCCGTCACCGCCACCGTCACGAGATTTCCGTTCATGTCCGCCTCGATCAAGACCCTGCTCACGCCGCGCGAAAGCGACATCGGCAACCTCGTCGTGCGCCGCGTGCTGCCCGCACGCGCCGCGCGCCTCGTCGGTCCGTTCATCTTCTTCGACGAGATGGGGCCGGCCGTATTGCCGGCCGGGCGCGGCATCGACGTGCTGCCGCATCCGCACATCGGGCTCGCGACCGTCACCTACCTGTTCGACGGCTCGCTGATGCATCACGACAGTCTCGGCTTCCGGCAGAAAATCGTGCCGGGCGACGTGAACTGGATGACGGCCGGCCGCGGCATCGTGCATTCGGAGCGCTCGCCCGACGAGGATCGCCCGCGCGAGCAGCCGGTGCACGGCATCCAGACCTGGGTCGCGCTGCCGGTCGAGCATGAAGACACCACACCCGCGTTCGTTCACCATGCGGCCGACACGCTGCCGTCGTTCACGCGCGACGGCGTGACCGTGCGCGTGATCGCGGGCACCGCGTTCGGGCTCGTGTCGCCGGTCACCGTGTTCTCGCCGACGCTCTATGCGGTTGCGGAATTCACGTCGGGCGGCACGTTGGCGCTCGATGCCGAACATGAGGAACGCGGCGTGTATCTCGTCGACGGCGACCTCAGCGTCGACGGCACGCCGCTCGCCCCCGCGACGATGGCCGTGCTCGAACCGGGCGCGAGCGTCGCGCTGGCGAGTACGAACGGCGCGCGCGTGATGCTGCTCGGCGGTGCGCACCTGCCGGGCGAGCGGTTCATCGAATGGAATTTCGTGTCGAGCGAGCGCGCGAAGATCGATGCGGCGCGTGCCGCGTGGGCCGATCAGACGTTCGGCAAGGTGCCGGGCGAAGAAAGCGAATGGACGCGTCAGCCGGAACGCAGGGCATAACGCAACGCGCAACGAGCGGCCACGGCCGTCCGACGATGCGGACTCGGCACGGCACGCGGCCCACGCCGTCCGACTGCGTACACCAGCGCTGTTCCTGCCGAGGCCGGCCTTGCGGTTGCTGGGCCGAGTACGGCACGGCCGTCAGGCCGCCGTTCCTTCAGCGCTTCAACCCCATCAGCTTTGCGAGCGTCGGCCAGCGATCGAGCGACGCGTCGAACGCGCGGCGCGCCTGTTCGTCGACGTAGCGCTCGGGGTCGAGCGCGGGCAGATGCCGCGCGAGGCCGATCACGTCGTTCGGTTGCGACAGGCGATCGTCGTCGCCTTCGCCAGCCATCGTCACTGTTCGTCGATCCATACACCGTCCGGCGTTTTCACCGCGTAACCCGCGGCCGTCTGCATCGTCACCGTGCCCTCGTTCTCGCCGATCATCCGCGTGCGCGGCAAATCGGCCGCGTATTGCGCGAGCGTCGCACCCGGCTTGAACGGGCTGTTCGACACGAGATTCGACAGCAACTGCGCAAGCGCGAGGAAGCTGGTCGGCTGCTCGATCACGGTCGTCGCGCCGTGGTTGCCGGTGAAGCCGACGAGCCGCACGCCGACCGGCCCGTGCACGATGCGCGGCGTCGGAATCTCGCGCAACCCCGCGATCTGGTTCTTGTCGCCGCGCAATGCGGCGCCGTGCTCGGGCACGAACACGATCACCGCGCGGCGGCCCGATTGCGCGATCAGGTCGGCGAGACGGTCGAAGTCGGTCATCATTTTCGTCGCGCGCTGCGGATACGAGTCGATGCTCGTCAGCGCGCTGCCGACGACGCGGTTGCCGTCGTGCAGGCTGATCGTGTTGTAGTACAGCGCGACCGGCCCCGGCACCGACGCGCGCTGCGCGTACCAGTTCGCGAGCGTCGCATAGTCGTCCTTGATCGCCGAGCCGTCGAACGCATGCATCGCGACCGGCGCGGCCGCGTTCGAGATCATCGGCGCATCGGCCACGCCGATGTTGTCGTGGATCACCTGCAGGAAATTGTCGAAATGGCCGTCGTGGTTCAGCAGCGACTGCACCGTGTAGCCGGCGCCGGCCAGTTGCGAGAACAGGTGGCACTGCTGCGGTGCGGGCTTGTACAGGTCCGCATGCGCCTCCTGCCCGCAGCTCGCGCGCAGCACGCGGATCGCCGCCGGGCCGCTGTAGCTCGCGGCCGTGCTGAAGTTCGTGAACAGGTAGTCGAAGTGGCTCAGCATCGGGTGATTGCGCACCTTCGCCGCATCAAGGTCGTCCCACGACAGCGAGCAGATGTGCAGCACGATCACGTCGAACTGCGCGGCCGGATCGCTGCCGAGATGGCCGAACGCGACCTGCCGCTGCGACTCCTGCGCGCGGAACGTCGCGAGCGCCGCGTTGTGATCCTCGGGCTGGTCGACGCGCGTGGCGCCCGCCACGTTCGCCTGCGGCTGGGCCGGCGCGACGACGCGCGCCATCAGCCCGCTGCCGGCCTGCCACAGCGGCATCACCACTAGCACGGCCACCACGAACGTCGCGACGCGCAGCCAGCGATTGACGATGAAATAGACGATCAGCACGCCGACGATCGTCAGCGCCAGCACCGGCGGCAACAGGCGCGGCAGCAGCTCCATCCAGTAGTCGAGGCGGAACGTGCTGACTTCGCGCGCGGCCTCCGCGAGACGGGCGAGCGACGGCGCATGCAGCTCGCGCGCGAGCAGCGGCACCGCGATCGCGATCGCCACGACCTGCCGGACGATGCGCCATGCGCGCGACCGGAGCGGCGCACTCGCCACGAGCGCCACCGCGAACGCGAGGTTCACGAGCCAGAACGGCTGCAGGCGCCCGGTCGCGAACAGCGCGAACTTCAGGATGAAATACAGATTCCAGAACGTCATCTAACCCACTCCATGATGCGCGCCGCGTCAGTCGCGCGCGCGATCGAGTTTCGGCGCGAGCATCGCCTGCACGCCGCGCGCCGCACCCTTGCACATTCGTACATAGCCGTCCAGCCCGATCCGCAGCACTTCCTTGAGCCCGCCGAGCGGCGTGTCGGGCCGCGCGCCTTCGTGCCAGTCGAGCCATGCGTCCGCGCGGCCGAACGTGCATTGCACGAGCTGACGTTCCTGTTCGAGCGTCAGTTCCTCGAAGCTGACGCCGACATGAGTCGGCGTCACCCGCGTCACGCGCACCGGGAACGGGAACGCCCGGTCGCCGCGCGTCACGCACACCGTCAGCGTGTCGCCGGCGGCGAGCGGCAGCCCCGGCACCGCTTCGAGCCCGAGGCCGCCCGTCGAATAGTCGCTCGTGAAGCATGCGGCGGTCGAGCCGTCGGCGAGCAACAGCATCGCCGGCACGCGCATCGCGATCCGATGCGTGACGCGCACCTGCTTCGTCTCGCGCGCGACCGCCAGCGCCGCGCCGAGCATCGCGAGGTTGTACACGGTCCAGCCGAGCGTGATCAGAATCGTCGACGCCTCGTCGCCCTGGTCGGCCACGAGCCGCCACAGGCCGGCGACGATCGCGAGCACGTTCAGCGCGAACAGCACCAGATACGGCTTCGACGTCGACCAGTCGACGTAGCCTTCGTCGATCTTGCCGCCCTTGTCGGTCACGTTGAACTTGCCGTGCTTCGGGCTGAAGAACGCGACGGTGGTCGGCAGCGCGATGTACCACGCGAGCACCGATTCGTAGACCTCGGCCCAGAACGAATGACGGTAGCGCCCCTGCATCCGCGAGTTCGCGACGTTCGCGAGCACCAGATACGGGATCACGTAGCTCGCGAGCGCGAGCGACGACGCGTTGATGAAGTACAGGTGGAAGAACAGGTACGCGAGCGGGATCGTCAGGAAGATCAGCCGCGGAATCCCGTAGAAGAAATGCAGCATCGCGTTGCCGTAGCAGATCCGCTGGATCAGGCCGAGCCCGCGCCCGAGGAACGGGTTGTCGATGCGGAAGATCTGCGCCATCCCGCGCGCCCAGCGCGTGCGCTGCTTCACGTGGCCCGCGAGGCTTTCGGTCGCGAGGCCGGCCGCCTGCACGGTCGGCAGGTACGCCGACGTGTAGCCGCGCCGATGCAGCTTGAGCGCCGTGTGCGCATCCTCGGTCACGGTTTCGACCGCGACGCCGCCGACCTCCTCCAGCGCACTGCGCTTGAGCACCGCGCACGAGCCGCAGAAGAACGTCGCGTTCCACAGGTCGTTGCCCGACTGCACGAGGCCGTAGAACAGGTTGCCCTCGTTCGGGATCTCGCGGAACGTGCCGAGGTTGCGCTCGAACGGATCGGGCGAGAAGAAATGGTGCGGCGTCTGCACCAGCGCGCACTTCGGGTCGCGCAGGAACACACCCATCGTCGTCTGCAGGAACGAGCGCGTCGGCACGTGATCGCAATCGAAGATCGCGATGTACTCGCCGTGCGTCTTCGGCAGCGCGCGGTTGATGTTGCCGGCCTTCGCGTGGCGGTTGTCGTCGCGCGTCAGGTAGTCGATGCCGGCCTCGGCCGCGAATGCCGCGAACTCGGGGCGGCGACCGTCGTCGAGCAGGTACACGCGCAGCTTCGCGCTCGGCCAGTCGATGCTCTGCGCGGCGAACACGGTCGGCTTCACGACCGACAGCGGCTCGTTGTAGGTCGGGATATAGACGTCGACGGTCGGCCAGGTGTCCGGATCGTCGGGCAGCGGCACGATCGGCCGGTCGAGCGGCCACGCGGTCTGCACGAAGCCGAGCAGCAGGATCATCCACGTATAGGCTTCGGCGCCGTACAGCAGGTAGCCGGCGACGGCTTCGACCGGGCTGCGGAAGTCGAGCGTCTGGGTCGTGCGCCACCACACGTAACGCACCGTCGCGAGCAGCGCGAGCGACGCGAGCGCCAGGGTCGGCAGATGGCCCGGCAGGCGGCGCAGCGCGAGCGCGAGCACCGCGACCATCGCGAAGAACGCGAACTGCGCGCCGGGCATCAGCGGCGACATCCCGGCCGCGGCCCACAGCATCGCGCCGGCCACGAGCAGCAGCGGCGTGAGCCAGCGGCGCCGGCCGACGCCGTTCGCGCGCGCATCGAGCCAGCCGCCCCAGCGCACCCACGGCAAACGCTCGAGCATCGCGTTGATGCGCCGGCCGACCGCGCGTCCGGCCACGTAGACGGGCACCACGAACGTGTCGAACCACGCGAGCGGATCGCGCGCGGGCCGACCGTCGGCCGCGCGCGGCGCGCGCACGATCGCGCGCCACAGCCATTCACGCATGCTGAGCGGCTGCAGCACGCCCCAGTCGTGCGCGAGCCGCAGGAACGCGACGCGCACCCAAAGGCGCACATGATCGGGCCGACCGGGCGGCGGTGCGTGGAAGAACAGCCGCACGAACCAGTCGACCCGCGTGCGTTGCGCGGGCAGCCCGATGCCGCGCGCGCACCAGTCGGCCGCGCGACGGCCGAACGCTCGCAGTCGCGACGCGAGCGCGGCGTTCATCGCATGGCTCCGGCGCGGCCGGCGACGGCCGCCGTCAGCCACGTATCGACCCAGTTCGCGACGCCGTTCAGGTCGTGCGACGCCTGCGAATACGGCGCGTCGTCGAAGATCCAGCTGCCGCGTGCAAGCGCTTCGGGCACGGCCGCGTCGACGTGGATGCGCTGTTCGAGCATCGACGCCGGCCCCGCGACCGCGCGCAGCATCGCCAGCGCGTCGCGCTGCATGTCGCGCGCCGGGTTCAGCCGGTTCACGACGATCTGCAGCGCGCCGCGGCCGGCTCGCAGCGCGCCGAGCCGCGCGGCCGTCGTCGCGCACGCGACCGGCTCCGGCGGCACGACGACGAGCGCCAGGTCAGCGCACCGGATCGCCTGTTCGGCCTGCGGCGACGGATAGCGCGCGGTGTCGACCAGCACGACGCCATCGGCCGGCAACGCGATTTCGCCGAGCGCGCGCGACAGCCAGGCCGGATCGGCCACGAGCCGCGCATCGCACGCGGCGGCGCCGGCCGCATCGACTTGCCCGTACGGCACGAACAGCACGCCGTCGGCGTTGCGCCACGTGTGCGCGTGCCACGGTTCGGCGCCGCCCAGCAGGCTGTGCGCCAGACCGTGCTCGGCCAGCGTATCGAGGCCGAGCGTCGCGCCCATCAGGTTCTGGGCATCGAACTCGACGGCCACGACCGGCCGGCCGCGGCGCGCGAGCAGCACCGCGAGCGCGGCGGCGAGCGTCGTGCGGCCCGCGCCGCCCGTCGTCGACGTGAGGGCGATCGTCTTCATCGTGCCGCCTTGCTGTCGCGAGTATCTGCTTCGTCGGCTTCGGCGCCGCCGACGCCCGGCAGCAGACGGCCGCGCAGCGCGACCGGCACGAGCTCGCACGGTACCGCGTCGCGCCGGTCGATGCCGCGCGGCGCATGGAAGCCGCGGCCAATGCCGAGGTGCTGCGCGACGATCCACACCGGTACCGCAATCACGATACCGACGACGAAGCCGATGACGAGTTCCGCGATCATGCGTCCTCCTGCTTGCGCAACGGCATCGCGCTGCGGACGGCGCCGCGCGCACGCGCGGCGGAAATGACGGGGTCCGGCGGCGACGCGTCGACGGCGATGGGCGCCAACGCCTGCGGCATACCGATCGCGTCGAGCGCGACGACGGTATCGATCGCGTCGATCGCGTCGCTCACCTCGCCTGCATCGGGCAATGCCGCGCCGGGTTCGACGGGCGCGGCTGCTGCGCGTGCGGCGCCCGCCGGCCGCGTCGCCGCGAACAGGTCGCTGTAGTCGGCGATCGGCGCGCGGCGGTTCTCGGCCTTCAGCGCGTCGAGCTCGGTGTCGATGCTGCCCTGCCCGAGGCACACGACGCGGTCGGACAGCGTATCGACCGGCACCTCGAAAATCCGCGCGAGCGCGTCCTCGGCATCGGCCGGCTCGCAGGCGAACAGGAACACGAACAGGTGCCCGGCATCGGCCGTCACGACGTCGCCCGCGCGGCGCGGCCGGCAGTGCCGCAGCGCGTCGACGTGCGACACGCCCGGCAACAGCGTGAGCTTCGCGAGCGTGTGCGGCAGCGCGAGCACCGCGCCGCGATCGAGCACCGCGCGAATCCGCTGGCAAAACGCGCCGACCGGCAGATAACCGAGCACCGAATCGCCGAGCGCGGCCGCGAGCGCCGCGCGGTAGTCGGCCGCGACGGGCCGCGCGTAGAGCTGGCCGTGCAGCGCGTGCACGGCGGCCTGCATCCGCGAGACGGGCAGGTCGCGCGCGACGACCCGGTTCGCGCCGACGCTCAGCACGAGCATCTCGAACTGCTGGCGCAGCACCTCGCCGCGCTCGACGACCGCGATCTTCAGCGCGCCGCCGCACTGCCGGCGCAGCGCGTGCACGTCCGCGCACAGCGCTTCGAGCTGCGCGTGCGAGCGGAACACGAGCACCGCGGTCGCGGCCTGCGCGCTCGCGCACGCGGCGACGACGGCCGCGTTGTCGTCGACGATCTCCCAGCCGTCCGGCACGCGGCTCGCACCGTCGAGCACCGCGCGGCTGACCACCACGCGATCCTCGTCGCTCGCGAGCTTCATCCGCCGTGCCGGTTCGGTCGCGCCGCCATCGACGCTCGCCGACAGCCGGCCGCCCGGTGCGAAGCGCAGCGGCCGCACCTCGCCGGCCGCGAGCGTGTCGCCCGCGCGCCAGAAATCGACCACCCACAACAACTCGCCATGCGTGCGCTGCAACTGCGCGACGCCCGAACAGATCCCGTGGAAGCCGCTGCGCGGCGTGCGATCGGCATCGCGCACGAGCGGCGCATCGTCGGCGCGCGCGTCGCCGCCCGCGCGGGTCGCTTCAGGGTCGAGCAGCAGCACGAGCGCAATCCGGCGCGTGCGGCACCAGTCGGCCAGCGCGTGCGCTTCGTCCGCGAGCGCGACCGGATCGTCCCAGCTGAACCAGCGCTGGGCGCCTTCGACGAAATACAGCGAACGCGCGTGAAATCCATAGCGCTTCATCGCGCGCAAGCCGCCGGTCAGCCGCGCGAACGGGCCCGGCGCCGCGCGGCGCGGTGCGTTGCCGGCTGCGCCGGCGTCGGCACCGTCGTCGGCCGGCTCGACCGCAGCCGGCATCGCCAGCACGTTCAGGTTGCGCGGCCAGCCGGCCGGCTGCACGCCGCCCGCGAAGCCGAGCGATGCCATCTGCGTGGCGACGCGCGCCGGATCGCGCGCCAGCACGATCGTGACGTCGCGCGTGCGCGCCTGACGCGCGCTTTCCCAGACGAGCGCATCGCAGGCCGGCGTGCCGCCGGCCGCGTAGATCGCGTAAAGGCCGCCGGCTTCCAGTTGCGTCCAGGTGTCGGGCAGGCCGTCGATCGCGAGCCGGCTCAAGGCGCCGGCACGGCCGCCCGCCGGCCACATGCGCAGCAGCGCGCGCAGGCGATCGGCCAGGCCAATGGCACCGGGCGCGGAGCGGGTGGCATCGAATTCCGTAGTCACGGCGTTCCCCTAGTAATCCGAATAAAGCCGCACGGGCGTCGGCGTGACGAGCCAGCTGCGCGACGCACGCGCGTCGAACGCATAACGCAGATACACGAGCGCCGAGCTCGGCGCATAGTCGTGCGACCGGTCGATGTGCAATTGCGCGCCGACGCTCAGGTGCGGGTTCACACGATATTCCGCGATGCCGTTCACGCCGTACGAGAACGACACGCCGCGCGTCGAGCTGCCCGCGTACACGAAGCCGGCCGCCACCTGTTCGGCGCGCTGGCCGGAAAGCGTCGGGTAATACAGCGAATCCTTTTCGTAGCTGTTCGAGATCCCGCCCGTGACGGTCAGGTCCCACGACAGCGCATCGTGCCGCCCCGCCCATTCGATCGGCACGCCGAGCGACAGATAGCGCTGCGGACTGTAGTAACCGCCCTGCCCGTACGTGTAGTAGCGCAGGTTCTGCGCGTAGTGCCACGCATTGCCGACCAGCCCCGTGCTGACCTTCATCGCCGCGCGCTCGTACACGGGCACCGTGAAGCCGGTGCGCAGCGTGACTTCCGCGTTGCGTTCGACGTTACGGCCCGACAGCACGCCCGCGCCGAGCTCCGCGAACAGGTTCGTGCGGCCGACGTCGACCGACGCGCGCAGATTCACGCCGTCGCGGCGCACGCCGCCCCACACCGCGCCCGTCCACGGGTCGCGCATCCCCGCGTACGACAGCACGCTGCTCGTTTCCGGCCGCCGCGACGCATTCACGGAGAAGCTCGCGGGGCCCGCGTCGAAGCGGTAGCGCACGCCGCCCACCAGGTAATGCACGGGGAAGCCGAGCGGCGACGTGCCGAGATCGACACGCCAGGCGTCCGATAGATAGCCGGCGCCGAGCGCGACGCCCGTCGTCGACTGGTGCAGCGAGCCCGGCGGATTCGCGATCAGCGCGGCGGCCTGCGGATTCTGCTGCGCCCTGAGCCCCGCGTACGTGCCGAACGTCTTGAGCGAATACGCGTCCGGCACGCTCGTATCGAGCGTGCCCGGATCGAGATGCACGGTGTCGACCTGCGCGAACACGTGCCCGTCATAGCGGATCGGCATCTGCAGGTAGATCGGCACCTGCTGCGCGCGATACGACGAGATGCCTTCGTCGCCCGACTTGTACGCGGGTATCCAGCCGGTCTCGATCTCGGGATTGCGCCGCTGCTGCAGATCCGCGAACGCAGCCTGCGCGGGTGTCAGCCCGTCGCGGCCCGGGCTCACGCCCGTCGCGCGTTCCTGCGACTGCGACAACCGGTACAGCGACGCCGCGTCGTCATAGCGGCCCTGCGCCTCGGCCACGCGCCCGGCCGCGACCGTCACGTCGGCGCGGGCCGGATACGCGGCCTGCAGCCGCTCGGTCACCTGCGCGGCTTCGTCCGGCCGGCGCAGCGCGTTCAGGCGGCGCACGGCCGACAGTTGCGTGTCGACGTCGTCGTCCGGCGTGCGCGCCAGCACGGCCTGCACGCGCTCGCGCGCGGCGGCACGGTTGCCGCTGTCCTCGTCGATCCGGGCCAGCGCGAGCTGCGTATCGGCGTCGTCCGGCGTGCGCGCGACGACCGGTGCGAGCGCATCGCGTGCGGCATCGTAATGACCCTGCGCGCGTTCGAGATCGGCGAGTTCGAGCGCATAACGCTTGTCCGCGCGGCCGGCCGGGCTCGCGCGGTCGAGCAGCGTGCGCGCCTGCGCATAGTCCTGTCGCGCGATCGCGTCGTCGGTCTGCCGCAGCACGAGCCGCAGCGACTGATCCTCCAGTCGCGCCGTCTGCGGGGGCGTCAGCGAAGGATCGCCGCGCAGCGTATCGAGCCATGCGGCGAGCGCGTCGTCGCGCCCCGCGCGGCCGAGCAGGTCGCCGTAGCGCAGCCGCACGTCCGCGTCGGCTTCGCGCGGATGCGCGGCGATCCAGTCGCGCAGCGGCGCGAGGCCGCGCTCCGGTTCGCCCGCGTCGATCCACTGCGCGCCGATCGCGGCAAGCATGTCGGGATCGTCCGGCGCGCTCGCCTGCGCGTGCGCGAGCGTGGCGGCAAAGGCCGCGCGGTCGCCGCGGGCATGTGCGCCGCGCGCGTCGGCCAGCGCGCTTTCCGCATCGAGCTTGCGCGCCAGCGCGCGCATCCCGTCCGAACGGTGCGCGTCGTCGACCGGCGCCAGCGCGGCTTGAGCGCCCGCGACATCGTCGAGCGAGTTGCGGTACAGCGCGTTCGCGTAACGCATCTCGGGCGTATCGCTCAGCGCCAGCCCGTCGTCCATCACCGTGCGGCCGAGCTGCGGCAACCCCATGTCGCGATACAGGCGTGCAAGCGCGAAACGCGTCCACGGCGCATCGGGCGCCGCGCGCACGGCCGCCTCGTAGCGTTGCGCGGCCGGCCCGCGCGCGCCCTTGTCGGCCAGCGCGCGCGCCTCGTTCGCGAGCACGTCGCCGCGCAGGCCGTCGAGCGTGCGGCGATCGTCGGCGCCCGTCACGCGCCCTTGCAGCGCATCGAGCAGCGGCCCGATCCGGTCCGCGCGGCCGGTGTTTTCATACAGCGTGGCCGTATCGCGCACGGCCGACAGGCTCGGCGAGCGTGCAGCCAGCAAGCCGCGCAGCAACGGCTCCGCCCGCGCCCAGTCGCGCTGCGCGAGCAGCGCATCGGCGAGCTGCAGCTTCGCGTCC
>NZ_BCPO01000035.1:0-6894 GCF_016586105.1 Burkholderia sp. E168m15 | reverse complement strand
GCGCATCGGCGTCGTCCGGGCGCGCCCGCGCGGCGCGCGCGAGCAGCGGATCGGCGGCGGCCAGATCGCCGCGCGCCAGCGCCTGCAACCCGCGCTGCTGCGCGATGTAGTCGGGATCGCGCTCGAGCCGGCGTTGCGCGTCGCGCTGCTGGTCGAGGCCGGCGGCGCGATCGCGGAATTCGGTGTCGTCCGGCGCGAGCGCGAGATACGCGTGCAGCGCATCGAGATACGCGGGATCGCTGCCGGCCGACTGCAGCACGCGCCGCCACAGCGCCATCGCTTCCGTATGGTCCGCGTCGGCGCGCTTCGCGAGCGACCATGCGATCCGGTTCGCTTCCGCGCGCGTGTCGTCGCGCTGGTTCAACAGCCGCGCGAGCGCCATCGATGCGCTCGTGTCCCGCGGATCGGCGGCAACCGCGCGGCGCAGCGCGGCGATCGCCGGCTGGCGCCCGCCCGGCGCATTCGACACGATCTGGTAGTACTCGGCGCCGAGCGCGCCCGACGGCGCGCCGTTCGGAAACAGCGCGACGATCCGTCGGGCCGCCTCGTCGGCGCGTCCGCTGCGCGCGAGCAGCCGGATCTGCGCCATCTCGCCGCGCCCGCTCGTCGCGACGCGGTATTCGTCGGCCACCCGTTGCGTGACGGCGGCATTCGGCGACTGCGCCTGCAGCCGCGCCAGCGACGCCTGCGCGCTTTTCGCGTCGCCGAGCCGGAGCAGCACACGCACCTGTTCGGCCAGCAGCTCGGGATCGCCCGGCGCGATCAGCAAGCCCTTGCGCAGCGCATCGCGCGCGAGGTCGTCGCGATGCTTGATGCCCCACATCCGCGCGGTGTCGAGCTCGCGCCGCGCATCGGCGGCGGCCGAGGTCGCCGGAGTCGCTGGGTTCGCCGGGTTCGCGATCGCCGCGCCGGAGGCGGCGCCCGGCGCCGCCGCGCACACCGACGACGCGAGCCACGCGAATCCCGCGACGTGCGGCGCGGCACACTTCAGCGGGCGGCGCACGAACGGCCTCCCCAGCGGGTGTCGAGCGTGCCGTCCGCCCCGAACCGGTAGCGGCCATCGCGCCAGCCGAGGCCGAACAGCGTCAGCACGCTCGTGTAATAGCCGGGCGCCGACTGGCGCGCGAGCGTATCGACGCGGGCCGCCTGGGCATCCGCGAGCGCGTGCTGGCCGCGTGCGTCGAGGAACGGCACGGCGGCCGCGGAGAAGCCGCCGTTGCCGTCGTTCGGCCCCGCGACGCCCGTCGTCGTATCGACCTTCTCCGGCGGCGCGCCGTGCGCGGCGATATGGTCGGCGAACGGCGCGAACTTCGCGAGCAGCGGCGCGGCAAGCGGATCGGCGCGGTCCAGCATGCCGGCCCACAGGTACACGCGGATCGCGTTGTACGCGCTTTCCGCATGGGTCTGCGGATCGGGCCCGAAACCGTTGCCCGCGCGATACAGCGCCCAGTCGGGCGAAAAGCCCTTCGGCGCGGTGTCGAGCAGCACGCGAGCGGTGCTGGACGCCAGCGCGGCCCAGCGACGGTCGTCGGGCAGTCGTGCGCCGAGCGCACGAATCACCTGCGGCGGCGAATAGCTCGGATTCACGCGCCATTGGCCGTTGGCCAGCTTGAACCCGGTCGGGCCCGGCAGCAGCGTGAGGCCGAGGCCCGGCACGGTCGCCGTCTCGGCGTCGAGCACGCGCTTCGCGAGCAGCGCGCCGCGCGCCGTATAGCTGCGCTCGTGCCACAGCCGCCCGGCCTCGACGAGCGCATACGCGATCCACAGGTCGGCGTCCGACGCCGGGTTCGCGTCGAGCACGCGCCACGCGCCGTCGGGCGCACGGCCCCACAGCCACGCCGGCAGGTGCGCGCTCAGGTCGCCCTGCGCGAGGTTGTTCTCGGTCCATGCGAGGATCGTGTCGAACATGCGCCGGTCGTTCGCGACCAGCGCGAAGAAAAGTCCATACGCCTGCCCCTCCGATACCGTGCGCGAATCGGCCGAGCCGACGTCGATCACCCGGCCGTCGGCCGAGATGAAATCACGCTTGAACGCGTCCCAGCGCGGCCACGCCGCGCTGCATCCCGTGCTCGCCGCATCGGCTGCACCGGCCGCCGCCGCGTGCGCGCGCGTGGCCATGCCGGCCGCCGCGCACGTCACCGCGACCGCCAGCGCGAGCGTCGCGCCGACACGCCGCGCCGGCTGCGTTGCCCGTCGCTTCGTCATTGCCCGCGCCATCCGTTACATCCCCCGGCGACGCGCGGCGATTCGCTGCAGCACGCTGAACACGCCGAGCGCGAGCAGCAGCCCTGCGACGACGCCGACCGCGCCGAGCAGCACCGGATGCCGCGCCGCCTCCGTCCACACGCGCGCATACCACGGCACGAAGCCGACCACGTAAGGCTCGCCGACCCGCAGGCTGTCGACCTGCCCCGGCCGGACCAGCGCGAGGTCGCCCTGCAACTGCGACACGAGCCCGCCGCTCTCGAACACGTCGAGCAGATCGCCGAGGCGCGGCTGGTCGGTCGCCGTCAGCGCGACGACGCTGCGGCCGCGGCTACCGGGCAGCTCGAACCCGGCGAGCGCCGCGAGCGGGCCCGTCTGTTCGATATGCGCGCCGCCGTCGGCGAGGCCCACGCCGTTGCGCCAGCGCTCCTTCACCGTGAAAGCGACGCGCGTCGCGCCCGCGCCGCCGGCCCCGCCCTGCTCGCCGATCGCGAGCGGCAGCGCCGCGCGCCACTGCGCGAGCAGCGGCGATGCGGGCGAGCCGTCGATCACGAGCAGGTCCTTGTGCCCCGACAGCGCGGCGACGTCGCCGGGCCGCGCCACCTGCACGCGCAGCGCCGGGAAACCGGTCCATTCACCCATGTGGCCGAGCATCGTCAGGTAGGCCTCGAGTTCCTGCGGCGACGGCCGGTCGGGCAGCACGACGGCCGTCTGCGACAGGTCGGCGAAGCGCGTGAACGGGAAGCCGCTGTTCGCGAAGAACGCGAGGTTCGGCAATTGCGCGTAATGGACGAAGTGCGAGAAGTCGATCGTCGAGTCAGGATCGATCGCCGCGCGTTGCGGCTCGGTGGCCGTGCTCGAACACAGGCCCGTCTTCTGCGAATCGAGCGTGAAGCGGAACTGCAGCTGGTTGCCGCTGCCGACGCGGAACGCGGGAATGTCGACGTCGCTCGTCACGCGCCCTTCCGGCACCGCCAGCAGCGGCAGCTGCATGCGGCCGTGCGCATCTTCGGCATGGGCCGGCCCGAGCCGGTACGACTTCACGAGCTGATCGTTGATCTCGACCGCGAGCGTCGAATTGTCCTGCACGGTCGGCGCCGTGTAGCGGTAGCGCAGCGTGATCGGCACGCCCGCGCCGTTCCACGAATGCAGATCGGCCGGCACGCGCAGGTTCAGCCGGATCGCGTCGGGCGTCGTGCCGCGCACCTCCAGCTGACGCGGATCGTTCACGAGTTCGCGGAACGCGATCGGCCGGTTCACCGGCAGCCAGCGCGGCGCGTCGTACGGCTTGCGCGGCGCGCCCAGATCGACGTGCGCGACCGTCGCCGCCTGCCCCGACAGCGCCGCGCGGCCGAGCACGAGCGTCGCGACCGCGTCGTCGACCTCGGCCGCCGTGCGGCCCGTGACGACCAGCAGCTTGCGGCCCGGCGCGGACGGGTTGTCCGCGACCGCGAGCAGCGGGCCATTGATTGGCGGCAGCGCGAGACCGGCCGGCAGCGTCGCGGCCGTGCCGACCACGACGGCCTGGTCGTCGGCCGGCAGCGCGGTCGATACCGGGAACCGCGCATGCCGGTAGTCGGCCAGCGCGCCGAACCACGACGCGAGCACGCCCGCGCTGCGCAGGGTGGCCGAATCGGGCGTGGCGGGCAGCACGAACGGCAGCCGCAGGCGGCCGTTGTCGCGCCGGTCGAAGAACGGCGCGGGCAGCAGCGCGAGATCGTTCGGCAGGCGCACCGGCGATTCGTCGAGGATCAGTTCGCTCGTCGGGCTCACGTCGGCCCACAACGCCGAATTCGTCGGGTCCTCGCAGTGGTCGAGCGTGTAATGCGCGATCAGGCGCAGGCCGATCTGGTTGAAATCCGAAAAGTAGCGCGGATCGATCGGGATCTCTTGCGTCACCGTGCGGCCCGCACGCGCGGCATCGAACGGGACGGTCGCGATCACCTCGCCGTTCACCGACACCTTCAGGTGCGACAGCGGAAAGACCAGCGACGGCGAATACGCGTAGGTCAGGCGCAAGCGCGCGCCCGTGATCACGCGGTCGAGCCGCACGCCGGCGTTGATCGTGCGTGCGTCGTCGGCGCCGCGCAGGCGCAGTGGATCGAACGCGCCGAGCGACGCGAACGGCATGCGTACGGTCGTCGCCGGCAGGCCGGCGGTCGGCGCGCTGGCCGCCGCCGGCGTGGCCGGAGCGGTCACGAGCACCGCCGCTGGCGCGGCATCCGGCACCGCTGCGTGATCGGCGGCGGCCGTCGAAGCGGCGGCCGGCACCGCCGGCAGCGGTGCGGCCGACAGCGCGGCCGTGTGGAAAGCGCCGGTCATCGCGGCAGCCAGAACGAACAGCGACACGGCCGGCTTCATGCGCCGCTCCGCTTCGTCACGATCGTCCGGTCATCCTGCGCGTCGAAACCGACGCGCGCAAAGCAGCTATGCCCGTGAGTGCACATCCCCTCTGCTTCCCCTCATTTATGGCCTGATTACATTTATCGGAACGACGCGGCGGATCATTCAACGACCGGTTCGTCGCGCTGGGGGACGCCTGGCACCGGCGGCCGCCCATTTGTCACACTATCTCAAAAATAGAACAAAACTCACCGTGATTCGCGACTGAGAAGCGAAAAAATCTCAATTCGGTCGGAAATGCCGCGCAGGAAGAGTGAATGGCAAGAATTGCGCCGTTGCCGCCGGATGGCTGGAACGGCATACTGCCGGCGCGGTACGGCTGGCCGGGCACCGGCCACGTTCCGGTGCGAACCGCCCGGCACGCGCTGCCGCGAGCGGCGCGTATGCTACCGCAAGCGCGCGCCGCGCGATGCACTTTTTCACGGAAAACTGACTTGAATCAAACCACCGACGCCGCCACGCCGTCCCCCGACACGTTGTTGCGCATCATCGCCGCGCAAGCCGAAATCGCGAAACTCGGCCTCGACCTCGGCAGCGTGATGGCCTACGTGGCCGAACAGGTGCCCCAGCTCACCGGCGCGAGCGCCGCCGCGGTCGAATTCGCCGAAGGCGACGACATGGTGTACCGCGCCGCGTCGGGCACGGCCGCCGGGATGCTCGGCCTGCGGTTGCGGCGCTCGGGCAGCCTGTCGGGCCTGTGCGTGCAGCAGGGCGCGTTGCTGCACTGTATCGATTCGGAAACCGACCCACGCGTCGATCGCGACGCATGCCGCCGGGTCGGCCTGCGCTCGATGCTCGTGATGCCGCTCACGCACGCCGACACGACGGTCGGCGTGCTGAAGGTGATGTCGCCGGACGTCGACGGTTTCTCACCGGCCGACGCCGGCACGCTGCGGCTGATGGCCGACCTGATCGCCGCCGCGATGTTCCACGCGGCGCGCAACGAAGCGAACGAGCTGTACCTGCGCGCGACGCACGACGCGCTCACGGGCCTGCCGAACCGCGCGCTGTTCTACGACCGCCTGCGCCAGTCGATGCACACGGCGCTGCGCGCGAGCGGCCGGCTCGGCATTCTCAACATCGACATGGACGGCCTGAAGCCGATCAACGACGGGTTCGGCCACCGCGCGGGCGACGCCGCGCTGCGCGAGGTCGCCACGCGGATGCAGGCCGCGGTGCGGCGCTCGGACACGGTCGCGCGCATCGGCGGCGACGAATTCGCGGTGATCCTGCCGAACCTCGGCACCCGCGACGACGCCCAGGTGCAAAGCACGCGGCTCGCGCGGCAGGTCGGCGAGCCGTTCGAATTCGACGGGCATGCGCTGCGGCTCGGCGTCAGCGTCGGCATCGCGATGCTGCCGGACGACGGCACCGACATGAACGCGCTGATCGAGCATGCGGACCAGGCGATGTACGAAGCCAAGCGATCGCGGCGCACCGCGCACGCATGACGGCTGGCGCGCGCCGGCCGGGCTGTTCCCGCCGATAGCCGGCTTGCGCCGGCGCTAGCCGATGGGCGACACCGCGACCGCGATCCCGACGACGAGCCACTGCACGATCGCCACGAGCACGGCGGCCCGGCACAGCCCGACCGCGCCGCGCACGCGCGCGTCGAGCGTGCGCCCGACCTTCGCCGCATCGATCCAGCCCAGGTCGGCGAGCGCGCGGTCGAGCGCCGCGAGCCCGTCGTCGATCGACCCGGCGCCGTCCACCGCCCGGGCCAGCGCGGCGAACAACCGCCGATCGATCGCGATGCGCACCGCGTACCACAGCGCCGCGATCCCCGACCCCGTGCTGACGATGGCCAGCAGCACGCGGGCAAGCGTCGGCGCCGCCCAGCCCGTCGCGACCCACCCGCCCGCGCCGGCCGCGACCAGCGCTGCCGCGAGCGCCCATGCGCCCGCATCGAGCGCGCCGCGTGCGGCGGCAATCCTGAACGGAGCGGACGGATCGCGCATCACCCCTGCCCCGCGCCGCGCTGGCGATCGATCCACTGCTGCAGCACGGCCACGCTTTCATCCGACCATACCGCGCGTGGCCGGACCGCGCGCACCGCGGCCAGCGCTTCGCGCGCATCGGCCAACCCGCGCCGCGCGGCGAGCCACGCGGCCGCGCACAGCACGCTGCGCCCGTAGCCGAGCGCACAGCAGACCAGCACGTCGCGCCCTTCGCCGTCGCAGGCGTTCGAGCGCCTCGACGGCCTGCGCGAGCTGCGCCGCCGTCGGTGCGACGAGATCGAGCTGAGGCACCGACGCATACGCGAGCGATGCGTCGGCCGCCGCCCAG